>CANRBP010000066.1 GCA_947628875.1 uncultured Lachnospira sp. | reverse complement strand
CCCGTTCTCTATCGCCGCAATAGCCATCTTATAATCAAAATGAATGTCTGCAACGAGAGGTATGTGAATCCGTTTTTTAATCTCGCGTATAGCTTTTGCGGCCTCCGCTGTAGGAACAGTGCTCCTGACTATCTCACAGCCTGCCGCCTCAAGTTTCAAAATCTGCGCGGCAGTGGCGTCCGCGTCTTCCGTCCTGGTGTTCGTCATTGACTGTATTGCTACAGGATTGCCGCCGCCTATAATGCAGCCGCCGATATTTACTGTTTTTGTCTGATTTCTATCCATTTATATACCCCTGCTTAAAAAAGCCCATGTATGTCTTTAAACAATATATACACCATAAGGATCATCAAAAGTACCATGCCGACAAAGTGTACCATGCCCTCGCGCTCTTTTTGCACCGGCTTGCCGCGGACAACCTCTATCAGCATAAACATCAGCCTGCCGCCGTCAAGAGCAGGCAGAGGCAGGAGATTCATCACGCCAAGGTTTGCGCTTATCATGACCATAAAACTGAGCAGATTGATTATAACAACCCATGCGCCAGCCGGCTTGCTCTCCTCTACCACTGTATTGACCACGTCCACTATCCCAACCGGCCCGGACAGGTCGTTAATCCCCAGCTGCCCGGTGAACATCATGCCAAGGCTTTTGACAACTGTTTCTATCCAATACCCGACTTCTTTAGCGGCATTCAGCACCGTTGCAGCCGGTGAAACCCTGACCATGGTACCGTAGCAGGCAAAACCTGTATAATAGCCTTCCGACTCTGCCAGCTGCGGCGTTACCGTCAGTTCCAGCTCTTCCCCCTGGCGGCTGACAACAACCTTTGTCGGCGCGCCGCCGCTTGCATTAAGCGCATCAGATATCGGCACGCTGTCAGAAAGGGCAATTCCGCCGACAGACAGAATAATATCATTTGGCTGTATGCCGCCTTCCTCTGCCGGAGAACCCGGCATGACCTCATTTACAAGGCTGTTATTTGAAATTGTTATGCCCAGCCTGTAGGCCTGGTTTTTCTGATATGCCGGTTCCACTGTTGCATGGTACTTTTTGCCGTCACGGACATATGTGATGTTCATCGTATCCGCCGCATGGTAATATTCATAAAAAGAATACTCTCTTGCAAATGCAATGCCGTTGCCGTTGATTTTCACAATACAGTCGCCCGGCTCAAGCCCTGCCTCCTGTGCAGGAGAACCCTCGTCAACCGCATCAATAGTGCATGGGTCTGTTCCTGTTGAAGCGATTATAACAACCGCCAGCACAAAGGCAAGCAAAAAATTAAACACAGGCCCTGCGGCAATAATGGCGATCCTTGACCATACAGGCTTATTGGCGAACGCCTTTTCCGACTGATAAGCCTGGCCAAGCCTCTGCTTTTCCTTTGCAGCCATATCCCCGTCCTGCTCATTTTCCTCCTGCTGTTCATCATCAGCCTGTTCCATCATAAGATCATCGCCAAGCATCATGCAGGCTCCGCCGAACGGTATCAGTTTCAGGCAGTACTCCGTCTCTCCTTTTTTAAAATGAAGCAGTTTCGGCCCAAAACCAAGCGAAAATTCCACTACCGTAACGCCGTTAGCTTTTGCCAGGATAAAATGGCCAAATTCATGGACAATAACAACGATGCTCAAAACCAATACTGCCAGAATGATATTTATAATCAAATTACCACCTGCCTTCGATCATTTCATATACAGATCTCTCCGTTTCCAAAATCTGCGCAATATCCGGGTTCTGCATATACCTGGCATTCTCCATCGCATAGGCGATTATTTCAGGTATATCCAGGTACTTAATCTTCCCGGAAAGGAATTTGCTGACTGCCAGCTCATTTGCCGCATTGTACGCAGTCGGTATGCTGCCGCCGCGCGCCGCCGCCTCATAAGCAAGCTTCAGTCCTGTAAACGTCTCAAGATCCGGTTTCTCAAAAGTAATCTTTCCAAGTTCAAAAAAATCAACTTTTTTGGTATCAAGGATACGCCTGTGCGGATAATACAGCGCATACTGTATAGGCAGCCTCATATCCGGGCTGCCAAGCTGCGCCATAATGCCGCCGTCCACAAACTCGACCATTGAATGAATGATGCTCTGCGGCTGCACCACCACCTGAACCTTTGTCGCAGGAACATCAAACAGCCATTGTGCTTCCATAACCTCAAGTCCCTTGTTTACCATGGTAGACGAGTCAATTGTGATCTTAGGCCCCATTGCCCAGTTAGGATGGCGCAGTGCATCCTGCGGCGTGACTTTTTCAAGCTGCGCGCGCGTCCACCCCCTAAACGGCCCGCCGGAAGCTGTCAGCAGTATTTTGCTGACCTCCCGTTTATCCTCGCCGTTTAGCGACTGAAAAATAGCAGAATGCTCGCTGTCCACCGGATATATGCGCACGCCGCTGCGCTTTGCCTCATTCATTATTATATGGCCTGCCGTCACAAGCGTTTCCTTGTTGGCAAGCGCAATATCCTTGTGCGCCCTGATAGCCTCCATTGTCGGAACAATGCCCATCATTCCTACCACAGCCGTCACAACAATGTCCGCCTCAGGCATCGCGGCAGCCTCTATCAGCCCTTCCTCTCCGCATACGACCCTGACCGGCATATCCGCCAGCAGCGTGCGCAGACTGGCAGCGGCCTCATCGCTCCCAACGCAGGCAAGTTCCGGCTTGAATTCGCGCACCTGTTCAGCCAGTTTTTCAACGCGTGTCCCTGCGGCAAGCGCAACCACCTGCAGATCGCCGTTGCGCCGTATTACGTCCAGCGTCTGAGTGCCAATGGATCCTGTTGAACCCAATATTGATATTTTTCTCACTTTATGCCTCCATAATACCAGATTTATGCCAGTGCATTAACAATATACACTGCCCAGAACACAGCCGGCGCCGTAAATATTACTGAGTCAAAGCGATCAAGTATTCCGCCGTGTCCCGGAATGATCCTGCCGTAATCTTTCACGTCATGGTTGCGTTTGACAGCCGATGCAGCCAGGTCTCCAACGATTGAGAGTGCGGCTCCTATGCAGCTTGCAGCGGCAAACGTATAGACAGGATGCACCAGAAATTCCGACATTCTGCCGCTGACTATATAGCCATATGCAAAACCAAGCAGAGTCGCGCCCACAATGCCGCCGGCCGCCCCCTCCACAGTTTTTTTAGGCGAAAGACGCGCTGCCATTTTATGTTTTCCTGCAAGCACGCCTGTAAAATATGCAAACGTATCATTTCCCCATGATGAAACAAACACAAGCCACACCAGATAGATTCCGTCATTCATGATACGCACCTGATAGATGTAAGACAGCATGACCGCAACATAGAAAATGCCTGTAAACACATACATTACATCTTCCGCCTTATATTTGGGGAATGTAATGACATAGACTGTCATGATCGCCATCAGTCCCAGAACAAAAATAAGAATGCTGTACTGTCCGCCATTCATCGCAATGCACAAATAATATCCGCAGGCGGCAAGGTAGCCGCAGGCGCCGGGCAGGCTCTTTTCCAGTCCGATGACCTTATACAGTTCATACATACCAATGACAGAAATGCCGAAACACAATAAAAACAGATACCAGCCGCCGCATGCCAGTGATGAAATGGTTATCACTGCCAGCACTATACCGCTTAAAATTCTGGTTTTCACAAATCATTCCTCCCCAACGCCGCCAAATCTTCGTTCACGTTTATTATATTTTTCAAATGCGCGTATCAATTCCTCTTTATTGAAATCAGGCCAATATACATCTGTAAAGTAAAATTCCGTATACGCCAGCTGCCATGGCAGATAGTTGGAAAGCCTCTGCTCGCCGCTTGTGCGTATCAAAAGATCAGGATCCGGAAGTTCGGCCGTATCCAGGCTTGCGCTGATCATTTCCTCAGTTATCTGCTCCGGACGCAGGCTGCCAGCCTGCACCTGTCCGGCCAGTTTCTGAACCGCCCGAACTATTTCATCTCTTCCGCCGTAATTTATGGCAATCGTAAAATTAAGCCCTGTATTGCCGCATGTGGCCTTCTCAAGATTTTCTATGCTTTCAATGATATCTTTGCTCAATCCGTCTTTCCTGCCTATCACACGGCACCGCACGTTATTTTTCATTGATTTTTTGACGCAGTCCTTCAAATATGCCCTCAATATGCCCATAAGCGTACTGACTTCTTCCTGGGAACGCTTCCAGTTTTCTGTGGAAAATGCATATACCGTAAAATAACGCACGCCAAGCTCATCAACGACCGAAAGCATATCCTCCACGACCCTGCTTCCAGCCTTATGCCCATATGTCCTGGGCATATGGCGCTGTTTCGCCCACCTGCCGTTGCCGTCAAGAATGACTGCAACATGGGACGGTATCTTTAATCCAAGTTCTTCGTTAAAGGTATCCATACGCCTGCCTCCCTGCCGCCGCATTACACAAAATCCGTAGAAACCGGCTCTTTGCGCGCCGGCACTCCTACGGACCCGTCTCTCTGCAACTATCAAAATATGCCGCCAGAAATCTTTCAAAAATACCGGCGCAATTTATACAGTCATAATCTCGCTTGTCTTTTCATCCACAGCCTTGTCGATTATCGCAATATATTTATCTGTCAGTTTTTGTATTTCACTTTCTGCATCAGAATATGCATCATCTGAAATATCGCCTGCCTTGTTCTGCTTCTTAAAGAAATCGTTAGCATCGCGGCGGATATTGCGTATGGCTACTTTTGCATTGTCACCCTTTTTCTTGACATCTTTTGCCAGCTCCTTACGCCTGTCCTCAGTAAGCTCCGGGAACACAAGGCGGATAATTTTCCCGTCATTGTTCGGCGTTATCCCAAGATCGGATACAAGTATCGCTTTCTCTATCTCTTTTATCAGGCTGCTCTCCCATGGCTGTATCTGTATCATTCTTGCCTCCGGCACTGATATGTTAGCCACCTGCTGCAGCATTGTCGGCGTGCCGTAGTAATCCACTTTAATCTTATCCAGTATGTGCGGATTCGCCCTTCCTGCCCTGATTGCAGAATATTCTTCCTTTAAAGCCTCAACGGACTTTGTCATTTTGTCTTCAAATTCTTTTATTTCACTCATAGCTCATACCAAGCCTGGCCATCAGGCCGCCCTTTCTTTTTTGTTTGTATTGCCGCATTCATGCATTTTTACACGGTGACTATCGTACCGTTGAACTTCCCGGTCATCGCATTAACGATACTGTTCGGCTCATTCAAGCCGAATACCATCAGCGGCATCTTGTTTTCCATGCACATTACCGAAGCTGTCATGTCTATCACGCCAAGCCTCTGCTCAACTACCTGCTGTATCGGCAGCGAGTCATATTTTTTTGCAGCCGGGTTTAATTTCGGGTCACTGTCATACACGCCGTCAATAGCCTTTGCCAGCAGAATGGCGTCCGCATCCAGTTCGATCGCCCTCAGCACGATGCCGGTATCTGTCGAAAAATACGGATGCCCCGTGCCTCCGGCAAAAAATACAACCATTCCTTTGCTGAAATATTTATTAGCTCTGTCCTTTGAAAACAGCTTTGTCATGCTGCCGCACTCAAACGGCGTCAAAATTGCGGTCATAATGCCCTCTGTCCGGAATATCTCAGACACATAAATGCAATTCATCACCGTGGCAAGCATGCCAATCTGGTCAGCCTTTGTCCTGTCTATGCTGTCATTGGAACGCCCGCGCCAGTAGTTGCCGCCGCCTATCACAATGCCTGCTTCCACGCCATTTTCGCTTATTTCCCTGACCTGCCTGGCTATATCCGCAATCAGGCTGTCGTCATATCCGGAATGGTCAGCGCCTGCAAGCGCCTCTCCGCTTAATTTCAGTATTACCCTTTTCCTGTCTCCCATTGCTTCCCTCTGTTTCATTTTATTTTATTTTCTTATTCTTAGGCTTTATATCAAAAATGGTAGTCGTATTTACCTCTGAATAGCACTGAGTACAGCGTCCGTCAATGGTAGCTCCGTTGTTGATCTGGACCGTTTTAGACTTGATGTCGCCCACAATGATCGCCGTGGAATCAATAACGACCGGCCCCTGGATATCAATGTCGCCTTTTACCGCGCCTGCGATCACTGCTGATGAAGCTGTAATGTTGCCGACAATGACCGTACCCTGGCCAACCTTTACCGCACCCTTTGCGCTGACGTTGCCATCTATCTGAGCGCTGTCCGCAAATACTTCATTAGCTTTGGAATTGCCGCTGATGCTGCCGCTTATCATAAGCCTGCCGCGGCACTTTACATTGCCGAATATG
This sequence comes from uncultured Lachnospira sp., assembly GCA_947628875.1. Taxonomy (GTDB): domain Bacteria; phylum Bacillota; class Clostridia; order Lachnospirales; family Lachnospiraceae; genus Lachnospira. The sequence goes on along the minus strand of CANRBP010000066.1, from coordinate 2,932 downwards.
GCACCCAACACGTCCACGGAACCGCTGGCATCCAAATCTCCTGTCACGCACAAACCTGCTGTAATCACTGCAGTCTCGTCTGCAATTGCATCTTCCCCCGGCTCCTCATGTGCCGGCTTGACGGTTACGCCATATTCACTTTTTGCTGCCATCTTATTTCCCTCGTCCTCATCTTTATTTTTATCTTTTCCGCCTGTTTCCTGTTCAGCTTTGGCGGAAAGCTGGGCAAGGCTCGGATTTTCTATTACGCTTTTAGCTGTATCATTTTTTTCTTCTTCGGCCACAGGTTTCACGCCATTATCCTTGTTGAGCCTGTTGGCTGTCTCAGACAGATCCTCTTTGAAATCCTTGAAAAATCCCATCCGACTACCCTCCATAGATTTACATTTGAATCCAGTATAACATAAATTGTCGAATATTAGAAGAGGATTATCAGATTTTTTTAATGTACTCTTGTCCCTGATAATAAGAAAGAGCGGCACCTTATAGGAAATCCGCCCTGCATCGAAACATTAAGTGCCGCAAACGCTGTAAAAAAGGCACTATAGAGTGGAGTAGACGGGAGTCGAACCCGTGTCCAAAAGTCCATTCACTGTTCTTCTACTATTATAGCCGGCTGTTCCGGGATAACCCTCATTCCCTCCAATATCCGGAAACCAGCGCCCGGATATCTTCAGTAGCTTCATGATACGCCCGCTGCCTCAAAGCTTCGGCAGTGTCGTTTCCTGCATAGATGAAGCCTGTTTCCTGAAGTGCAGGTGCCTCAGGGCAGACTGTTGAGCCTAATTAGGCTGCAACTGCTAAATTTTCGTTAGCGTTTATATTTAAGTTTGTGATTTGACGCATCACCTGCGAATAGCTTCACCAGCTTCAAAACCCCTGTCGAAACCTTTACTACCCCAGGGAATCTGTTTCTGAATTGTAACACCTGTCCTGCCTTACTGTCAACTGCAAATTTCCCTCTGAATCCGGAATGCATGGCGCTTTATGCCATATCAAAGATTGCGCAGCTTAAATTCTTTCTGCGCTGCCCTCAGCTGATCTTTTTTTGCGATGCTCTCCCTCTTGTCATAAAGCTTTTTGCCCCGCGCAAGCCCTATCTCCATTTTCACGCGTCCGCGGTTAAAATAAACCTGCAGCGGCACAAGCGTAAATCCTTTCTGAGCCGTATGAGCGGCAAGCTTCTGTATCTGCGACCTGTGCAGCAGCAGTTTTTTCGGTCTCAGCGGATCTTTGTTGAAAATATTGCCCTTTTCATAAGGCGTAATATTCATATTCATCACAAATACTTCGCCGTCCGCCACCTGTATATATGACTCTTTTATCGAGCATTTCCCCTGGCGGAGCGACTTTACCTCCGTGCCGTGCAGAACCAGTCCGGCCTCGTATTTCTCATCAATAAAATAATCATAGTACGCTTTTTTATTGCTGGCAATCAGCTTGCCTGTCCCAGTCTCCTTCGCCATATCGCATCTCCCTTACATTCATTTTATTCATGCCGGCAGTAATTTATGCTTCCTGAGCCATTTCAAAATCAATCGTGCGCAGGATACGGTCAGTTCTGACCGCAATTACCTGTACCCTGTCCCCCAGCTTATATGTCCGGCGATTTTTCTGGCTGACCATCTCATAGTGAGTTTCGTCATATTCATAATGGCCGCCTTTCATAGAGCTGAGCGCGACCATGCCCTCAATTGTGTTCGGAAGCTCAACAAAGATGCCGGAACCTGACATGCCCGATATAATCCCCTCAAATGTTTCGCCAATATGCCGCTCCATATACTGCACCATTTTCAGCTTGTCGGTATCGCGCTCCGCATCGTCCGCGCGCCTCTCCATCTCGCTCGAGTGTCTTGCAACCTCCGGCAGTATCTTTTCATAATGCGATACGCGCTTCTCTCTTACGCCGCCGTGCAGGTTTTCCTTGATAATGCGGTGAATCTGCAGATCAGGATAACGCCGTATCGGAGATGTGAAATGGCAGTAATATTTTGCCGCCAGTCCAAAATGTCCCACGCAGTCTGTCGTGTACTGAGCGCGTTTCATGGAGCGCAGCGTAAGCCTGCTTATGAGATTTTCCTCAGCGCTCCCCTCTATCCTGCCCAGAAGCTTCTGCAGTTCTTTCGGATGTATTTCCTCGCCTATCCTGATGGAATATCCAAAATTATTAATCAGCATTCCGAGTTTCTGTATTTTTTCCGCATCAGGCTTTTCATGGCTGCGGTACACAAAAGGCAGTTCCTGCCAGAAATATTCCTCCGCGACTGTCTCGTTGGCAATCAGCATAAATTCTTCTATGATTTTTGTCGCCGTATTCCTGTCATAAGGCTTTATCTCAACCGGGACGCCTTTTTCATCAAGCACTATTTTAGTCTCCGGGAAATCAAAATCAATCGAGCCGCGCTGGAACCGCTTTTTCCTCAAAAGCGCCGCCAGCTCCTCCATATCCTTAAACAGCGGCACCAGCTTCTCATATTCGGCTAAAACTTTGTCATCGCTGCCGGAAAGGATTTTCTGCACGCTGGTATACGTCATGCGCCTGTCCACCCGAATGACCGACTCGCATATCTCATGGGATACAACATTGCCATTGCCGTCTATGTCCATCAGGCATGACAGTGCCAGGCGGTCACAGTCCTGATTAAGGGAACAGATGCCGTTTGAGAGTTTCTGCGGCAGCATCGGTATGACACGATCCACAAGATATACGCTGGTTCCTCTCTCAAACGCCTCTTTGTCAAGCGCGCTGTTTTCAGTGACATAATTGCTGACGTCCGCAATGTGTACGCCGAGGCGGAACAGTTCCCCATTTCTGGACAGCGTGACCGCATCATCCAGATCCTTTGCTTCCTCACCGTCTATAGTCACCGTCAATTCCTGACGAAAATCTCTTCTGCCTGCATACTCATCAGGAAGAACCTCTGCATTGATG
>CANRBP010000065.1 GCA_947628875.1 uncultured Lachnospira sp. | reverse complement strand
TCACTGATGGCAAATATGGAAAGGGAGCCTCTGACTACATCGTAAAAGCCTTCCGTTATTACTCGGAGAATAGCGCTAGCAACAACAATTAGAGCCAATTTAGAGCCAAACGCCATAAAACAACGCCGGAAATGCCCATTTTATCAGCATTTCCGGCGTTTCGTCCGTTACTCAAACTCAATCGTCCCCGGCGGTTTGCTCGTCAGATCATAAAATACCCGATTGACGCCTCGCACCTCATTGATGATCCGGCTCATGACCGTCTGCAGCACCGCAAACGGAATCTCCGCGCTCTCCGCGGTCATAAAATCAACTGTATTAACGGCGCGCAAAGCCACTGCGTAATCGTAAGTCCGCTCATCTCCCATAACGCCCACGGATCTCATGTTAGTCAGCGCCGCAAAATACTGCCCGATGCTGCGGTCAAGGCCAGCCTTGGCAATCTCCTCACGGTAAATAGCATCTGCCTCCTGGACGATCTGCACCTTTTGAGCCGTCACCTCTCCAATGATGCGGATACCCAAGCCAGGGCCAGGGAATGGCTGGCGGAATACAAGATATTCCGGAATTCCAAGTTCAAGGCCTGCTTTTCTGACTTCATCTTTAAACAAATTTCTGAGCGGTTCTATAATCTCCTTAAAATCAACGCAATCCGGCAGGCCGCCCACATTATGATGCGACTTAATCACTGCCGATTCGCCGCCGAGGCCGCTCTCCACCACATCAGGATAAATTGTGCCCTGAACGAGAAAATCAACCGCTCCGATTTTCTTTGCTTCCTCCTCAAACACCCGGATAAATTCCTCTCCGATAATCTTGCGCTTGCGCTCAGGCTCCTCCACTCCTGCCAATTTCCCATAAAAACGCTCCTGGGCATTGACACGGATAAAATTCAGCTTATACGGTCCCTGAGGACCAAAAACAGCTTCAACCTCGTCTCCCTCATTTTTGCGCAGAAGGCCATGGTCAACAAAAACGCAGGTCAGCTGCTCGCCAACTGCCTTAGCCAGCATGACTGCGGCCACTGAAGAATCCACGCCGCCGGAAAGCGCACACAAAACCTTGCCGTTTCCAACCTTCTTGCGGAGCTCCTGAATAGAATTTTCAACAAAAGAATCCATTTTCCAGGTTCCGGCACAGCCGCATATGCCGCGCACAAAATTATAAAGCATCTTGGTTCCATCTTGCGTATGGAGCACCTCCGGGTGGAACTGTATAGCATATAAATCATCTGCCGTATTCTGTGCCGCCGCAACCGGGCAGTCCGCCGTATGAGCAACCGCCTCAAACCCCGGCGCCATTTCGGAAATATAATCAAAATGGCTCATCCAGCAGACAGCAGACTCCGGAACTCCTGCAAACAGCGGCGATTCCGTATTGAAAGACACCTGCGTTTTACCATATTCACGCACAGGCGCTTTTTCCACCTTTCCTCCAAGCACATGCATCATCAGCTGCGCTCCATAACACAATCCTAAAACCGGAATCCCAAGCCTGAACAATTCCGGAGTACATCCTGGCGAATCCGCCTCATAACAGCTGTTCGGGCCGCCTGTAAGAATAATCCCCTTCGGCTGCATTGCCTTAATCTGCTCCAGATCCGTCTTGTATGAAAAAATCTCGCAATAAACATTACATTCACGGACGCGCCTTGCCACCAACTGGTTATACTGTCCGCCAAAATCAATGACAATCACCTTTTCCTGATTCACATTTTACCTCTTTTCTGTACTTTACAAACATCATTACCGCCGTGCAAAAAACATATCTATTACAGTATTATAATTGAGCGCCAAATGAAAGACAAGCCTTAATGAAAAAACTTTGCTCCGCACCCGGCCATATACAGCCTCCGCTTTCACGTGCAGCTTTCCAGCCTGCTCCGGCGTGCGGCGCACAATCCTGCAATCAGTTTTAAAAGTACTATAATTTAAATTCTGCTATGCCATATCTTTCTCAAACAGTCCTGTAATCTCGGCCAGATCGCTGCATACATATGTAGTGAGCGCGCGTATTTCCGCACCGATACGAATCGTGTCAGGCACATGCACAACACGCATTCCTGCCGCATATCCTGCCTTAATGCCATTAATGCTGTCCTCAATCACCATGCATGAATCCGGTTCAATCCCGATTGCACGCGCGGCTGCGAGGAAAATATCCGGTTCCGGTTTTCCCCGAGCAACCTCATCGCCATAAACCACCGCATCAAGATAATCCCAGGCGCCTATCCGGTGCAGCGTCTCCCCTGCGCTGTCCCTGTGCGTTGACGTTGCAACAGCACAGCGAAGGCCATGGCTCCGTATATAATCCAAAAGCTCAAACAGTCCGGGTTTGACCGGGATTCCCTCAGTTTTCCGTATTTCCATGACGCGCTGCGTGCGCAGTTCCTTCATCTCCCAGTAATCAACGCATCCTTTGTAATATCCGTCAAAAAACTGCTTGCATAACGCCGCCGGCGCACCTTTAAAGCTGTCGATCAGCCATATTGGCATTTCAACACCCTTCTGCTGTGCGGCCCACAGCCACCCCTGGTTTGACTGGCGTTCCGCGCCAACCATCACGCCGTCCATATCAAAGATCACGCCTTTTACCACATTACTCCTCCCGCTTTAAATACCGCGCCAACCATCACGCCGTCCATATCAAAGATCACGCCTTTACCGCATTACTCCTCCCGCTTTAAATACCGCGCCAACCATCACGCCGTCCATATCAAAGATCATGCCTTTTACCGCATTACTCCTCCTGCTTTAAATACCGCTTGATATACTGGCCTGTATATGACTTCTTCACCCTCGCGACCTTCTCCGGCGTGCCCTGCGCAATAACCGTGCCGCCGCTCTCGCCGCCCTCAGGCCCCATGTCAATAATATAATCGGCAGTCTTAATTACATCAAGATTATGCTCAATGACCACAACCGTATTGCCGCCTTCTGCCAGCTTATGCAAAATATCAACCAGCTTGTGGACATCTGCAAAATGCAGGCCTGTTGTCGGTTCATCAAGTATATAAATCGTTTTTCCCGTGCTGCGCTTAGACAGCTCCGCTGCCAGCTTGATACGCTGCGCTTCGCCGCCTGACAGCTCCGTTGAAGGCTGCCCAAGCTTAACATACGAAAGGCCGACATCATTTAAAGTCTCAATCTTCCTGCGTATCGTCGGAACATTTTCAAAAAAATCCACAGCTTCCGCAACCGTCATATCCAGAACATCATAAATGCTTTTGCCTTTATACTTAACCTCAAGCGTTTCACGGTTATAACGCTTTCCCCCGCAGACCTCGCACGGGACATAAACATCAGGCAGAAAATGCATTTCAATCTTAATAATGCCATCGCCTGCACATGCCTCGCAGCGTCCGCCTTTCACGTTAAAGCTGAAACGCCCCTTCTTATACCCACGCTCCTTCGCATCAGACGTAGACGCAAATAAATCCCTTATCATATCAAACACGCCCGTATATGTCGCAGGGTTGCTCCGAGGCGTCCTGCCGATCGGCGACTGGTCAATATTGATTACCTTATCCAGCTGATCGATGCCTTCGATACAATCATGCTGTCCGGCAATGCTGCGCGCGCGGTTCAATTCCCTGGCAAGCTGCCTGTACAGGATACTGTTAATCAGCGAGCTTTTTCCTGAACCTGAAACGCCGGTCACGCAGCTGAAAACGCCCAGCGGTATCTGCACATCAATATTTTTCAGGTTATTTTCCCTTGCGCCCCGTATCGTCAGCCAGCCCGTGGGTTTCCTGCGTTTTTCCGGAACCGGTATGCGCATGCGTCCGCTCAGGTACGCACCCGTCACAGACTTCTCGCAGCGCATGATATCCTCCGCCGTTCCGGCTGCAACCACCTCGCCGCCATTCACGCCGGCGCCGGGGCCGATATCTACAATATAGTCCGCCTCAAGCATCGTATCCTCATCATGCTCCACTACAATAACCGAATTTCCCAGATCCCTAAGATGCTTGAGCGTTCCAAGCAGCTTGTCATTATCGCGCTGATGAAGTCCGATGCTCGGTTCATCAAGGATATATGTCACGCCGACCAATCCCGAACCGATCTGCGTTGCAAGCCTGATTCGCTGCGCCTCGCCTCCTGAGAGCGTGCCGGTTGCCCTTGACAGCGAAAGATAATCAAGTCCGACATCCATCAGAAACTGTATCCTTGATTTAATCTCCTTCAAAATCTGGCCGCCTATCTTTAACTGCCGCTGCGTCAGTTCCATCGTATTCAAAAACTCCTGCAGCTTAACTATGGAAAGATTCGTAATTTCATAAATATTCCTGCCTGCAACTGTCACCGCCAGCGATGTCGGCTTCAAGCGCTGCCCCTTGCAGGCGGCGCATGGCGTAATCCTCATAAATTCTTCATATTGCTGCTTGGAAAGCTCTGAGGCCGTCTCCCTGTAGCGGCGCTGGACATTCCTTATCAGCCCCTCAAACGCAATATCATACACGCCCTCGCCGCGCTGTCCTCGGTATGCCACCTTCACCGAATGGCCATTCGTTCCATTTATCAGGATATCCTTGATATCGTCCGGATAATCCCTGAACGGCGTGGATAAGCTGAAATGATATTCCTTCGCCAGAGCCTTAACGATTGCCCTTGTAAAGCTTCCCTCGTCCGTCACGGACTGCCACCCGAGCACGGTAATCGCCCCCTCGTCTATGCTCAGCCGGTCATCAGGTATCATCAGCTCTGCATCAAACTCCATTTTATATCCAAGTCCAAAACATTCCGGGCAGGCGCCAAACGGATTGTTAAAAGAAAAGCTTCTTGGCTCGATCTCCTCAATGCTTATCTCACAGTCAGGGCACGAAAAACTCTGGCTGAAATTTATCGTCTGTCCATCAATCACATCTGCCGACATCAGGCCTCCTGACAGCTTTAGCGCCGTTTCAATGGAATCTGTCAGCCTTTTCTCTATCCCTTCGCGCACCGTCAGGCGGTCAACCACTATTTCAATATTATGCTTTTTATTTTTTTCCAGCTTCATATCATCTGAGAGTTCATACATGCTGCCATCTACCATGACACGCACATAACCGCTCTTCCTGGCCTGGGAAAATACCTTGGCATGCTCACCCTTCCTGCCGCGCACTACAGGCGCAAGGAGCTGTATCCTGGTGCGCTGCGGCAGCTCCATGATGACATCAACCATCTGATCCACCGTCTGTTTCTTTATCTCCCTGCCGCACTTAGGGCAGTGCGGAATGCCAACACGCGCATACAGCAGACGGAAATAATCGTAAATCTCTGTCACCGTGCCTACTGTAGACCTCGGGTTCCGGTTCGTAGATTTCTGATCTATCGAAATTGCAGGAGACAGCCCCTCAATGCTCTCCACATCTGGCTTTTCCATCTGCCCCAAAAACTGCCTTGCATAGGAAGATAAAGATTCCATATACCGTCTCTGGCCTTCTGCATAAATCGTATCAAACGCCAGCGAAGATTTCCCGGAACCGGATAATCCGGTCAGCACGACCAGCTTATCGCGCGGGATATCCACTGAAATATTTTTCAAATTGTGCTCATTTGCACCTTTAATACGTATATACTGCCTGAAATTTCCCTTTTCCAACTTAATCTCCATTCTGCTGCTTTGTCTCATATAAATATTTGTTAATTTCTATCATTTTGTCGCGAAGCTCGGCCGCTTCCTCAAAATTAAGCTCAGCCGCCGCCTTGTGCATATTTTTCTCAATCTCTTTTTTAACCTTCTCAAGCTCCGCGCGGCTCATAGACTCATAATCCTTCTCAAGCATCTGTCCCGGCTTGCCTGGCTCGGCCGCCCTTGAAATGCTGATAAGATCACGCACCGCTTTCTGAATAGTCTTCGGCGTAATGCCATGTTCGTCATTATAAGCCTGCTGAATGGCACGCCTGCGCTCCGTCTCAGAAATTGCTTTCTGCATAGACTCTGTTATCGCATCAGCATACATTATAACATGCCCTTCACTGTTCCTGGCCGCCCGCCCGATCGTCTGAATCAGCGAAGTCTCTGTTCGAAGGAAGCCTTCCTTGTCCGCATCTAATATCGCTACAAGAGTAATTTCCGGAATATCAAGCCCTTCACGCAGCAGATTAATCCCAACAAGCACGTCAAACGCATCCATGCGCATGTCGCGTATTATCCGCTGGCGTTCTAATGTGTCTATATCCGCATGGAGATATTTCACCCGGATGCCCACCTCTTTCAAATATCCCGTCAGATCCTCCGCCATTCGCTTAGTGAGCGTTGTCACAAGCACTTTATTGTGCTTTGCCGCTTCCTTATTAATTTCAGAAATCAGATCGTCCACCTGTCCCTCAATCGGACGGACGAACACCTGCGGATCAAGCAGGCCGGTAGGCCGGATAATCTGCTCCACCGAGAGCAGTTCGTGCTCATGCTCATAGACAGACGGAGTTGCCGACACAAACAGCATCTGGGAAATTTTATTTTCAAACTCTGTAAAATTCAGCGGCCTGTTATCCTTGGCAGACGGAAGCCTGAACCCATAATCTACCAGCGTTGTCTTGCGCGACTGGTCGCCGGCGAACATTCCCCTGATCTGCGGGATCGTAATATGGGACTCGTCCACTATAATAAGAAAATCATCAGGAAAATAATCCATAAGCGTGTAAGGCGGCACGCCTGCCGGAAGACCTGCCAGATGCCTGGAATAATTCTCAATGCCTGAACAGAAACCTGTCTCCTGCATCATCTCTATGTCAAAATTAGTGCGTTCCTCGATGCGCTGCGCCTCCAAAAGCTTGTCCTCGCGCTTAAAATAAACTATGCGCTCCGCAAGCTCCTCGCGTATATTTTTAATTGCCGCCTGCATTCTTTCCTTGTCCACCACATAATGCGAATTCGGGAAAATTGCCACGTGCTCCAATATATTTTTTACTTCTCCTGTCAGTGAATCAATTTCGCATATACGATCAACTTCATCGCCGAAAAATTCTATCCGGACGGCGTCACCGCCTGATGAGGACGGATACACCTCAAGCACGTCGCCGCGCACCCGGAATGTGCCTCTTTTAAAATCCTGCTCACTGCGCAGGTATTGGATATCAACCAGCTTGCGTATAACCTCGTCCCGGTCGCGCACCATGCCCGGCCGCAGCGATATCACCATCGCCTTATAATCAATCGGCGCGCCCAACCCGTAAATACATGATACTGATGCAACGATAATCACATCACTGCGCTCCGACAATGCTGCAGTCGCAGAGTGGCGCAGCTTGTCTATTTCATCATTGATTGCGGAATCCTTGGCAATATACGTATCACTCTGCGGCACATAAGCCTCCGGCTGGTAATAATCATAATAGCTCACGAAATACTCTACCGCATTTTCCGGGAAAAACTCCTTAAATTCAGAGTACAATTGTGCGGCCAGGGTCTTGTTATGGCTTATGATAAGCGTAGGCTTATTCAGCGCCGCTATCACATTCGCCATCGTAAACGTCTTGCCCGAACCCGTAACTCCTAGTAAAGTCTGGAACTGATTGCCTTCCTTAAAGCCGTCCGCCAGCGCTTTAATCGCCTGCGGCTGGTCGCCGGTAGGTTCATACGGGGCATGTAATTTAAAGTCCATAATGCCCCTCCCTTCTGCAATTTATAGTAAAATTCAAATCAATATCTGTATAGTATGCACTTACATGCTGATTTTACTACAAATCATTTACTTTGTCCATCTGAATCGGAACATTCGTTCTTATTTAAAGCCGTGACTGGTATCCGTTCCTGCGCGCGGAATGACAGGATAATGCCGAAATTAGAGATAAGAATAAAAGGCGTATTTTCAGCATTCAAAAACTGACGCCCTCACTCAACAAACATAATTACATCAATGTCAAACTTTCCATCATTGCATTTCACAACCATAGTTCCGCCATATTTATCAGCAATTCTTTTTACATTATCTAATCCAAAACCATGGTTACTGCCTTTTCTGCTTACAATATTCCCATTCACTCTCTTTATATTGTGCTCAAACAGATTAGACATGGAAATGTACAGCATTCCGGCATTATATTTTAAGCTAAAGCTTACTTCTGAGTTAATGATAGCGTTTTCCAAAGCATTATCAAGCAAATTGCCCAATACAATATTTACATCAAATATATTGATTTCAAGATTCTCCGGTATCGCAACAGAAGCCTTCAGCTTCAATGGCCTGCCGGCATATTTTTCTGCATAATAATTAAGGATTCCGTCAAATGCTTCATGCCCCGTATTATACACATTCTGAGCATTTAATATCTCACTATTCATCTGATACAGATATGCTTTCGCCTGTTCAACCTTATTATTGGTAAGCAAATCATTAATCTCTCTTATATGGTGCTTCATATCGTGCCTTATTGAGCGAAGCTTCCTGTTATTGTCAATATCGCTTCTTATCTGCTGCTCATAGATATCCATCTGCTGCTTTAATTCCAGATTTTCTCTTTCGTATATAATGCGATCGAGCATAGACATATAAAAAAAGCAAAGCATTATATTAAAAAATAAAACAATAACGCTTATCATTATAACAGTTTCTCTTGAAGCGGCCATATCCCTATATGCAATATAAATAGCAGCAATGCTTAATAGCGCTGAAAATAGCAATAAATACCACTGCCCTGACAAATCTGTCTTGCCGTTTACCTTGAAAAATTTTTCAATGCAAATCAAGAACATTACTGATATAAAAGAATTTACGCTATTTAAACTATTCGGAGCAGGCACTTTCTGCAATAAAAATGAAGCAAGCAAATATGCCTCAAACATTATCTCAAAAGCCATAACGCTAAGCAGTAATTTTTTTTTAAACTGTCCAACAAAACCAGTGGATAAAAAAACAATGCCAGAAATAATTACAGCCATATTAATCAAAGCATTATGAAATACAAAATAACTTAACATTGTGACAGCATATGTAATAATACAGTTAATTGTGTTGCGCTTTACAGAATTAATTTCCTGGAATATCCCAAAATATTCTAATATAACGCATACTCTTATTAATTCTGTAACACCATACACTATCACATTCTGAATTTGAGCCATCTGCCATTCTCCCTGCGCCTTTGGAATTTTAATTCTTTAAGAATTTTAGTTCTTTTGGAATTTTAATTCTTTTGGAATTTTAATTCTTTAAGAATTTTAGTTCTTTAATATCCCGGCAATCCTTCCCTCGCTAATCTCAATTATCTCGTCTGACAGCATCTCAAGTTCTTCCTTATCATGGCAGGCTATAATGATTAGCGCGCCCCTTTTCTTCTGCTCATCTAAAATCTCATGTATCTGCTT
>CANRBP010000064.1 GCA_947628875.1 uncultured Lachnospira sp. | reverse complement strand
ACGCTGTTTTGCTGCTGATAGGAGGCGGCGATGGAGAAGCGGCTGTCAGAGCAGGCGCGGAGGAGCTGGGACTGTCCGGGAATGTCATTTTTGCAGGAGTCACAGATCAGGTGCCGGCTTATATGCAGGCTATGGATGTGCTTGTCCTGCCTTCCCGGTACGAGGGACTGCCGGTCGTGTGCGTGGAAGCGCAGGCCGCCGGACTGCCTTGCCTGGTGTCGGATCGTGTGACAAGAGAGGTCGGGCTGCTGCCTGATGTGGAGTATATCGGCATAGGAGATGCAGATATTACAAAGTGGGAAGAGAGCCTGGATCGCATAAGAAAACGGGGCAGTGCGCCTAAGCGCGAACAGGCTGCCGGACAGGTACGCCTGGCTGGGTTTGATATCCGGGAGGAAGGGCGTAAGCTGGAAGAATACTATTGCAGGATAGTATGCGGAGATTGAGAATGCAGGATAAAAAAGTAATCATACTGATGGCAACATACAATGGCGCGGCCTACCTGGAAGAACAGCTCCAAAGCATTCAGGCACAGACTTATGGCAATTTTGAGCTTTTGGTGCGCGATGACGGTTCTGCGGATGCAACATTAAAGCTTCTGGAAAGATATGCAGCGGCGGACAGCCGCATAAAGATATTAGATAATAATGGGAAAAAACTCGGGGCGGCCGGTAATTTCCTGGAATTGCTGAAAAAAGCAAAAGATGCGGATTATTATGCATTTTCCGACCAGGATGATATATGGCACAAGGACAAGCTCGCGGCGGCGCTTAATGGAATGCAGGAGATGGAGGCGCAGTACGGCGATGATGTGCCGCTGCTGTACTGCGGAGCCAAGACGCTGGTGGACGGGCAGATGCAAGTGATCGGAATCAGCAGGTTTGAAGATGCACGCATTACATGGGGAAATGCGCTTGTGGAAAACCTCTGCACAGGCTGTACCTGTGCCATCAATGCATCGCTGCGCAGAAAGGCAATAAAGGAACTGCCGGAATATATAGTAATGCATGACTGGTGGTTTTATCTGATCGCTGTCGCATTCGGTCATGTTTTCTATGACACAGAGCCATATATACAGTACAGGCAGCATAGCGGCAATGCCTGCGGCGATATCGCAGGCGGCGCAGGATTGCTGAGGTACAGGATAGGCCAGCTGTTTGCCGAAAGAGGCGGAACATATAAGCAGATAGAAGAATTTTTGAAAATATTCGGAAAAGAACTGGACAGCGGACAGAAAAAAAACGCAATGCTGTTGGCGGCTTCGCGCAAAAATCTCAGGCTGCGTTTCAGGGTACTGAAAAATAAAGAAATTTTCAGGCAGAGGAAAAAAGACAATCAGGTGCTGCGTTTCCTGATACTGACAGGAAAACTGTGACAGCATTTTTGGAGGCATAGGAAAAAAGTGGGAAATTTAAGGGATATCGTGCAAAACAGGAAAATGATCCTCCGGCTGGCCTTAAACGATTTTAAAACAAAGTTTGCAGGCTCTTATTTTGGCGTGATCTGGGCGTTTGCACAGCCAATCGTTATTGTGTCGATCTATTGGATAGTATTTGAAAAGGGTTTAAAATCAAGGCCGCTTGAGGAAATGCCGGATTTTCCGTATCTCCTATGGCTGATCGCCGGAATGTGCCCGTGGTTTTTTTTAAATGACGCTCTCAATACAAGCACTAACTGCCTGATAGATTACAGCTATATCGTAAAAAAGATGAAGTTCAACATAGACATTATTCCGCTGATAAAAATATTTTCAGCGGCTTTTGTGCATTGCTTTTTTATAGCGCTGGTGCTGGCGGTTTATATACTATATGGAAAGTACCCGGCAATCGAAGCCATACAGATTTTTTATTACTCCTTTGGCGTTTTTTGCTTCTCTGTGGCTGTCGCGTATTTCACAAGCGCGATCAATGTATTTTTCAGGGATATGACGCAGATCGTTGGAATCATACTGCAATATGCCATGTGGGTCATTCCGATCATGATATCAGAGAACACGTATCCGGCTTTTATGAAACCAATTCTTAAACTCAACCCAATGTACTATATCGTGGAAGGATACCGGGATGCGCTGATACGCCATGTATGGTTCTGGGAGCGTCCGTTAAGGACCTTGTATTTCTGGGGCGTGGTTCTTGTTGTATTTGTGATCGGCAGGGTCGTATTTAATAAAATGAAGCCGCACTTTACAGATGTGATGTAAGGAGGAAAACGTGGAGTACAGTATTGAGGTGGAAAACCTGAGCAAGGTTTATAAGCTATATAACAAGCCGTCAGACAGGCTCAAGGAAACCCTGATCCCGCTGAAAAAATCATACCATAAGGATTTTTATGCCCTGAAAGATCTGAGCTTTAAAATCAGCCCGGGCGAGACGGTAGGCTTTGTGGGCAAGAACGGGTCGGGTAAATCAACGCTGTTAAAGCTGCTGACCGAGGTGCTGACGCCGACACAGGGAACATTGAAGATCAATGGGAAAGTATCAGCACTGCTCGAGCTCGGAGCCGGATTTAACGGCGAGTACAGCGGCATGGAAAACATATATCTGAACGGTACTATTCAGGGGTATACCCGGGAAGAAATGGACGCAAAGGTCGATGACATTGTGAAATTTGCTGATATTGGCGAGTACATTTACCAGCCTGTCAAGACATATTCAAGCGGTATGTTCGTGCGGCTGGCGTTTGCTGTTGCAATCAATGTAGAGCCGGATATACTGATCGTTGACGAGGCGCTTGCGGTCGGCGATATCCGTTTCCAGCTGAAATGCATGGATAAATTCCTGGAATTTAAGGAAAAAGGCATCACCATTTTATACGTAAGCCATGATATAAATTCTATCAAGCGTTTCTGCAGCAGGGCGATCTGGATAAACGAAGGCCGCCTGGAAGAAGATGGCGATGTTGATTATGTTACAGATAAATACCTGGACTATTTAAAGACGCTGGACGCTGGAAATGATCCGGCGGATACTGACGGGCAGGAAGAACATGGGCAGCAGCATGAGGACGGCAGGCGCAGCCTTGAGGATACAGTGGATATAGCGGAGGTCGTTTCGCTTGAAGTTGAAAACAGCAAAGGAGAAAAAACCGAGACGATTGAACATGGGGAGAAGGTCAGAGTCACTGTAACTTATTATGTAAAAGATACATCAATTAAAAAACCAGTCGTAGGCGTTGCGCTGCTGCGGCTTGACAACCTGTATGTATGCGGCCTGAACACGCTTCTGGATCAGGTTGAAGTCCCATGGGAAAAGGGGTATAATTCAATTACGCTGACTTATGAGAATTTTAACCTGGTAGGCGGCGGCTATTATTTTGACGTGGCAGTTTATGACCAGACTGCATCTGTGCCGTTTGACTACAGAACCAGATACAAAGAGATTTTTGTGAAAATGGGCTATATCGCGGAGGGAATAGAAATACTTCCTCATAAGTGGGGATAATGAAGGGGAGGGCATGCGTGTGAAATACCAGACGGAGTTGGATTTGAGTTATAATAATACCATGACAGTATTTATTGACAGCATATCGGATAATGCTTCGGTTCTTGAATTTGGGCCGGCAAGCGGCCGGCTGACACGCTACTTGAAAAATAACAAAAACTGCTCCGTGTACATCGTTGAGATTGATGAACAGGCGGGCATGATTGCGGCTGAATCAGCCGTAGATTATGTTATCGGCGATATCATGGATTATGAATGGGTCGATCGTTTCGCCGGCGTTAAGTTCGATTATATCCTGTTTGCAGATGTCCTTGAGCATTTAAGGGATGCGGCTGGCGTGCTGCAGCGCTGCCTGCCGATGCTTAAAGATACAGGCAGGATATGCTTGTCTGTTCCCAATATTGCGCACAATTCAGTGATTATTGATCTGCTCGACAATCATTTCCGTTATACGGCAACAGGCATTTTAGATAATACGCATGTACATTTTTACACGCAGGAATCCTTGGAAGAACTGGTGCGAAGCGTGGGACTGAATGTGGAAAAACGATACGCGACATATACCCAGGTCGGCAAAAATGAGTTTGACAATGACTATTGCAGGCTTGATAAATATATCTGCCATATGCTGAAAACGCGGCCGCTGGGGGAGATTTACCAGTATGTTTACGTTCTCTCGAAGCAGGCTGTGGCAGAGCCGGAGAACCATATCCGAGAGTATCCGGACTACTTGTATGCACAGTTTTTTCTGGACATGCATGGCGGATATGAGGAGGTCAGGCGTGAATGCATACGCGCGCGCGATACACACTATATATTTGAGGTGACAGATGTGCAGCCGGCTGAAAAGCTGCGTTTTGACCCATACAATGAAATGTGTGCGGTCGAGCTGGTGAGGGCGCAGGCCGTATCCGGCGGTGAAGCCAGGGATTTGGAGTTTGATTCTACTAATGCGGATCATGTTCAGGGAAACTGGTATTATTTTTTTAAAGACGATCCTCAGATACATTTTTTAATGGACAAAGGCCAGACTGATAAAATTGTGATCGAAGCTAATTATATTTTTTTCAGCGAAGCGCACTGCGAGATGGGCGAGCGTTTCAGCAAAGAGATAAAGAAACTGCAGGAAGAAAATGAACAGCGCGTGCAGGCGTTGGAAAGCCAGGAAAATAAATTGCAGATATTCAGGCGGTTTACATCTAAATGGCCGATAGGGGCGCTGATGCGGCGGTATTGCAAAAAAAATAATATTACGATGCCATGATGTGCAGGCGCGCTGTTAAAGGTACGCATTTAAATGAACAAGCCGCATCCGGCGGCAGAATGAGAGGTAAAATGGCTGCGAAGAAAAAAATTTTAATATTGAACCCGTATGTTGCCACAATGGGAGGCGGCGAAAAGCATATGGGTTATCTGTGCCAGTTTATGGAAGAATATTACAACAATGAAGTTGAAATTGACATTCTTGTACACAGCAACGAGGTTTTTGACGTGTTTGCGCCTGATTTTGTGACCGTTGAGGATCTGAACAGGCAGTTCAACATGAACCTGAAGCATACGCGCATCCGCAAAATAGACCTTCCGCGTGTTGACGGGTACAGGCAATATTTAATCGATAAGCGCATTATTGAAAACATTACAAAAGAGTACGATGTATTTATTAATTTTATGTTTTTGAGCAGGCATATAGGCAAGGCTAAGAAAAATATTTATGAAGTAATGTTTCCGCCGGTCCAGTACCACTGGGAATATACCAAAACTATTTTCCACAAGCTGGCTGGAGCCTATTTGGACTGGCGGTATATCCGAAGCTATGACGTTATGATAAGCAATTCGCAGTTTACGAACCGCTGGCAGACGGAATACTGGGGCAGGGCGGAGAAAAATGTAGTGGTTTATCCGCCTGTGTTCAGCGAAAAAGAAATAGAAAACCGTTATGTTGAGTCAAAAAAGAAAAATATAATTATCAGCGTAGGCCGGTTTTTTGTCGCGGCTCACAGCAAAAAGCAGCTGGAAATGGTTCAGTTTTTTGTAGCCCATCAGGATATTTTTGGGGATTATGAGTACCATCTGTGCGGCGCGGTTGCGGATAACCCTGATGACCGCGCATATCTCCAGCAGGTGCGCGATGAGGCTGCAAAGGTAAATAATGTTGTGATACATGAGGCATGTTCGTATGAGACATTGATGGATCTGTACAGTCAGGCCAAGATATTCTGGCATGGCACGGGATATATGGTAGATGAGGAAAAAGAACCTCAGAAAATGGAGCATTTCGGAATAACGACAGTGGAAGCAATGAGCTATGGCGCGGTTCCGGTCGTTATCAACAAAGGCGGCCAGCGTGAAACGGTCGAGGAGGGCGTTAACGGGTTCCGATGGGACAATGAGGAAGAGTGCGTAACTAAAACAAAAATGCTGATAGAGGACGACAGCCTGAGACAGCGTTTAGCGAAGAAATCAGCAGAGCTTGCAAAAAATTACTCTATTGAAAAATTTTATGAGGCAAACAGGAGAATTTTCGATGCATACAAAATATGATGTGTCCGTAATCGTCATTAATTACAACAGCAAAAAATATATAGATGCGTTGTTTGATTCGCTCGTTAAGCTTGTCCACAGCGACTTTTCTTTTGAGGTGGTCGTGGTGGACAATGCTTCGACAGATGATTCAATCGCCTATTTGAGGAGCAGGAATGACAGCAAGCAGATTCCGCTGAAAATAGTGCTTTCCGATCAAAACCGCGGCTTTGCAGGCGGCAACAATTTTGGAGCTGCCCATGCGGAGGGGGAATATATTGTATTTTTGAACAATGATACGGCGGTAGATGAGCGCTGGCTGGAAGAACTGTATCATTTTATCAGGGATAATGGCGATTGCGTGATAGCAAATTCAAAGCTGCTGTTTTTCTATGATTATTTGCCGTTTACATTTAAAACGCATGATAAGATTGAACTTGACAGGACGCTGGATATAAACGGCCGCAAGCATTATGCGGACGGAAAATTTATCACAAACTGCCTTTGCGAGCAGGATAAGCTTGTCTGCTTCGGGCATACGGAAGTGAAACTTCCGCTGCTGGACGGAAAAGCTGCGCATTCCTTCTGTTTCCGTACAAAGACCTGGGATGCGCAAAATGATGCGGTTGTGGCGGCAGGAAAGGAATTTAAGGCTGATGATGACGGCTGCATACGTATTGAGCTGTCCGCGGAGGAGATAGGACGATACAGGCAGACGCTCATACAAAATGCAGGTTCAGGCATTGATGAGGTATACAACGGCTATGATATCGGATTTTGCAGGCAGGATGGCACAGAATATCAGAAACCGTATGAGATAAATAATGGCTGCGGCGCATCAATAATCATGAAAAAAGATGATTTTATGAAATGCGGCGGTTTTGACGAGCAGTTTTTTATGTATTATGAAGATACTGATCTGTCTTACAGGATGAAGGCAAAAGGCGGGAAGATTATGTTTTGCCCTGCATCGGTCGTGCGCCATATACACACCGGAAGCAGCACGGAATGGTCGCCGTTTTTTACGTACCATGTATATAGGAACAAGCTGCTGTTTTTGTATAAAAATTTTTCAAAAAAATTATTTTTCATATATTTTGCGCGACAGTATTTTGACGGATTGAGAAGCAAAGATGACGCAAAGAAGCGCGGATGCAGGGATGCGTACCGGATAGCGTTTAAAAAGCAGACGGGTATCAGGTATTAAAACGGAGGTTAGCTATGAAAAGAACAGTATTGATAATGGCTGGCGGAAAGGGGGAGCGCTTCTGGCCGAGGAGCCGCGTTTCGATGCCAAAGCAGTTCCTGTCACTGACCGGAGACGGCAGAACCATGATCCAGCTTACGGTTGAGCGGATACTTCCGCTGGTTGAGATGGAGGATATTTATATCGCTACTAATGAGGCTTACCGGGAGCTTGTCAGGCAGCAGCTTCCAAAAGTGCCGGAGCATAATATACTGTGCGAGCCGGCAGGCAGGAATACGGCGCCGTGCATTGGATTAGCCGCTGTTCATATGGCAGCGCGCAACGAAGATGCAGTGATGATCGTGCTGCCGTCGGATCACCTTGTCAAAGATAATGATGCTTTTTTGGAAACATTTAAAGAGGCATGTGAGATTGCCGAGCATGAAAACAGCCTTGTTACGGTGGGGATTACGCCGAATTATCCAGAAACAGGATATGGCTATATAAAATATAATCGGGATAAAAAGTTTAAATCGGGTTATGAAGTGGAGCGTTTTGTTGAAAAGCCGGAGCTGGAAAAGGCAAAGGCTTACCTTGCAGAAGGTTCATATCTGTGGAACAGCGGAATGTTTGTATGGAAAGTTTCAACTATTCTCAAATGCTTCCGGGAATTTATGCCGTCTACATGCGAAGGATTAATAAAGATTAAGGCTGCGATAGGAACAAAGCAGGAGGACGAAGTGCTTAAACGGGAATTTCTGCAGCTTGAATCACAGTCTGTTGATTACGGCATAATGGAGAAAGCAGGCAATATATATATCCTGCCTGGAAATTTCGGCTGGGATGATGTTGGTTCCTGGCTTGCTGTCGGAAGGATACGGGAAAATGACGGGGACGGCAATGTTATCCAGGGCAACGTGGTGGCAGTCGGCACAAAAAACTGTGTGATAGAGGGTGCGCAGAAGCTGATTGCGGCCGTAGGCCTTGAAGATATCATTATAGTTGATACAAAGGACGCAACCCTTATCGCAGCGAAGGAGAGTGCCGGCGAGATCAAACAAGTGCTGGCGCGCCTGAGAGAAACAGACAGAACTCAGTATTTGTAAAGTTTAAGCAGGCTTTTAAAATACAGGAATGGGGGATAAAGTTGGAGGGGAAGAGCATGAAAGATACGATCATGGGCAAGGTGGGAAAGCATTTTGCATTAAATTGGAAAGAATATGCGAGCGCGGCAGCGGTCATTGTGATAATAGTACTGGCTCAGATCTGCGGATTTGACTTGTGGGGGAGGGATTTAACTTATCCGCTGAGGTATGACGGCATGGATGATATATCTGTGCTGGTCGATGCAAAAACTTTGCAGCAAAATGCATGGGTGCTGTCAACAGACCGGCTTGGCGTGCCGTATGGCACTTCGTTTACCGATTTTTCTGCAAACATGTTAAATAATGTAGGCGCGGTCGTGCTTAAAATTTTTGTTATGATTACGCAGAATGTTGGATTGGCGGCAAACCTGACATTTTTATCAGCATTTGTGTTTGCAGGCTTAGTGTCATATTTTGTCATGAGGGAGCTTAAAGTGGCAAACTGGATCGCCGTGCTTGCCTCCGCAGTATTTGGCACGCTTCCATATCTGGCATTCCGTTCTCTTTCGCATATTGTACTGGTCGAATGCTATTTCATTCCGCTGTCGGTGCTGCTGTGCATATGGATTTATGAGCGTGATGACGTGCTTTGTTTTAACAGGAAATTTTTCAAAAACCCGAGGAATTACCTTGCTATCTTGTTTACGCTGCTGATAGCGAACAACGGTATTGCATATTATCCGTTTTTTACCTGCTATCTGCTTGTTGTTACAGCCTTTTCCAAGGTGGTAAAAACAAAAAAGCTGAGATATGCCGCAAAGTCAGTTGTGCTTATAGCGTGCATATGCTTTTTCCTGGTTATGAGCCTGCTGCCCGGCATGATCTATACCTGGCAGCATGGAAGCAATGACAGCGCGGTTGTGAGGGGAGGTTTCCCGGAAACGGAAGTATATGGCCTGAAGATAATACAGATGTTTATCCCTATCGGCGGCCACGGAATTGACCTGATCCAGAGAGCCATCAATGCATATAATGGATATACTTATTTCCTGAATGAAAATATAATGTCCTATCTGGGCATAATGGCGATCGTTGGATTTATTATGCTTATGGCCATTCTGTTTATGCGGCAGAACAATACATTCATGCAGAGGCTCGGGCTGCTTGCGGAGATGGATCTTATGCTGGTGCTGCTTGGCACTACAGGC
>CANRBP010000063.1 GCA_947628875.1 uncultured Lachnospira sp. | reverse complement strand
CAACTTCGCAGGAGCCTCTGTCGTTGGTATAATAGTAAACATCTAAATCCTCGATGGTTTTCAGCTGCTGGCAAACAAAAAACTCCCCGACTGCATTTCTGTAATCGGGGAGTCGTTTTAGATATAAATTCTTACTTTAATGTCATTCCAAATTATACACACGGCGTTTGGTGGAGAGAGAATATACATATTCCTTCGGATCATCAATCGCCAATGTAAATTCGGCAAACTTAAAAAAGTTTTGGCTTAGTTCCTGCCATCATTTATCGCTGCCTGCGCCGCTGCCAGCCTTGCAATTGGCACTCTGAACGGTGAGCAGCTCACATAATCCAGGCCTGCGTTGTGGCAAAATTCAATGCTTGACGGATCTCCGCCATGCTCGCCGCAGATGCCGCATTTCAGATCCTTCCTTACGCTCTTGCCCTTTTCAACAGCCATCTTGACAAGCTGGCCGACACCATTCTGGTCAAGCCTTGCAAACGGGTCAGATTCATAAATCTTGCTCTTATAATATGAATCCAGGAATTTGCCTGCATCATCTCTTGAGAAACCAAATGTCATCTGCGTCAGGTCGTTAGTACCGAAGGAGAAGAACTGAGCCTCCTCTGCCACCTCATCAGCCAGCAGCGCTGCCCTCGGTATTTCTATCATCGTACCGATCTTGTAAGAAATATCTGAGTTTTTCTCACGCTTAACCTGCTCTGCCGTCTCAACGACAACATCTTTGACAAATTTAAGTTCCTTCTTTTCGCCAACAAGCGGTATCATGATCTCCGGAACAATATCATAACCCTTCTCTTCATGAACCTCGATAGCAGCCTCGATAACCGCCCTTGTCTGCATCTTTGCAATTTCAGGATAAGTTACAGCCAGACGGCAGCCGCGATGTCCCATCATCGGGTTAAATTCATGGAGAGCCGCGCAAGTCTCTTTAACTTCCTCAACGGATATACCCATATCAGAAGCCAGGTTCTTAATGTCCTCCTCCTCTGTAGGAAGGAACTCATGAAGCGGCGGATCCAGGTATCTTACTGTCATCGGCCGGCCTTCAAGCGCCTCATACATAGCCTTGAAATCTGCCTTCTGGAATACAAGCAGCTCATTCAGAGCAGCTTCCCTGCCTTCAAGCGTCTTTGACAAAATCATGCGGCGGATCTTCGGAATACGATCCTGCGCAAAGAACATATGCTCTGTACGGCAAAGACCAATTCCTTCAGCTCCCAGGCGCACTGCATTGAGCGTATCCTGCGGAGTATCTGCATTTGTTCTGACACCCAGCTTCCTGTACTCATCTGCCCATGCCATTATCCTGCCGAAATTGCCGCTCACTGTAGCTTCCTGTGTCTGAATGTCGCCCAGATAAATCTTTCCGGTTGTGCCATCAAGCGAAATATAATCGCCCTTGCGGATCGTTTCACCGCCCAGCGTAAATACCTCATTTTCCTCATCAATAGAAATATCGCCGCAGCCTGATACGCAGCATGTACCCATGCCTCTGGCTACAACGGCTGCATGAGATGTCATGCCGCCGCGCACTGTCAGTATGCCCTGTGATGCATGCATTCCTTCGATATCTTCCGGTGAAGTTTCAAGACGAACCAGGATAACGCGCTCGCCCTTACCGCCGATGCCAGCTTCCTTTGCTTCCTCTGCCGTAAACAGGACTTTGCCTGCTGCAGCGCCAGGAGATGCCGGCAGAGCCTGTCCGATAACCTTGCCTGCCTTGAGAGCTGCCGGATCAAATGTAGGATGCAGAAGCTGATCGAGCGACTTCGCCTCAATACGCATAACTGCTTCCTGCGGCGTGATCATGCCCTCGTCTACAAGATCACAGGCAATCTTAATAGCTGCGGAAGCCGTTCTCTTTCCGTTTCTGGTCTGAAGGAAGAACAGCTTGCCCTCCTCAATCGTAAACTCCATATCCTGCATATCGCGGTAATGATTCTCAAGTTTCATTGCCAGATCCATAAACTGTCTGTAGCAATCCGGGAGATCCTTCTCTAACTGAGCAATCGGCTGCGGCGTGCGCACGCCTGCAACAACATCTTCACCCTGAGCATTTATCAGATACTCGCCAAAAATGCCCTTTTCGCCTGTGGACGGATTTCTTGTGAATGCAACGCCTGTTCCTGACGTATCACCCTTATTGCCGAAAACCATAGTCTGCACATTAACTGCCGTGCCCCAGTCACCCGGAATATCATTCATTCTGCGGTAAACGATAGCCCTTGGGTTATCCCATGAGCGGAATACGGCTTTTACAGCCTCCATCAGCTGTTCCTTTGGTTCCTGAGGGAACTCTGCCCCATTCATATTTTCCTTATAAACGGCTTTAAAACGGCTGATAAGTTCCTTCAAATCGTCAGCAGTAAGCTCAGTATCATACTGCACGCCCTTCTGCTCTTTCAGTTCGTCAATTATTTTTTCAAAATATGACTTCGGAACTTCCATAACAACGTCCGAAAACATCTGGATAAACCTTCTGTAAGAATCATATGCAAAACGAGGATTGCCAGTTTTTTTCGCAAAACCTTCAACTGCAACATCATTCAGTCCAAGGTTCAAAATGGTATCCATCATGCCAGGCATTGAAGCGCGCGCGCCGGAGCGCACAGATACAAGGAGCGGATCCTCCGTATCGCCAAATTTCTTTCCGTTTACGCCCTCCAGCCAGGTAATTGCCTCAAATATCTGCTGGCTGATCTCATCACTGATTTTTTTGTCATTATTGTAATAATCCGTGCAGGCCTCTGTCGTTACCGTAAATCCCTGCGGTATCGGCATTCCGAGTCCTGTCATCTCTGCAAGATTTGCTCCTTTTCCACCGAGCAGCGCACGCATGTCGGCATTGCCCTCTGAAAATTTGTAAACCCACTTTGCCATAAATGTTCCTCCTAACATTTAAATTTGCTTAGTACACCGCCAAAAGCTTCCCCTCATTTTTCGGAACCATTTATTGGCAATGCCCTATCCTGGCAATCATACCACATTCAGCACTATCTTTCAAGTCGGTTAAAACTTTAGTTTTAAAAACAAAATTATTCCATGAGGCTCAGGCGTTTTTTGCCGTCAGCCGCCCCTCATCTGCATCAATTAAAATCGTGCCTGTGCGGATATTGCCTGCCAGTATCAGCTTTGCAGCCAATGTCTCAACTTCACGCTGCACATAGCGTTTCAGCGGCCTTGCGCCGTACATAGGGTCATATGCATGCTCAACTATAAACTGCTTAGCCTTCTCTGTCATTTCAAGCCTCAGTTCCTTGTCATTGAGGCGTTTATTTACATCTGCAACCAGCAAATTGATGATATTGCTGATATTATCCTTTGTAAGCGGCTTAAACAGTATAATTTCGTCCAGCCTGTTTAAAAACTCCGGCCTGAAATGGTTTTTCAGGTCATTCATTACCATCTGCTCAGTCTCCGGACGGATTTCGCCATCATCTGCAATCCCTTCCAGCAGATATGTTGAACCGATATTGCTTGTCATAATAATAATCGTATTCTTAAAATCTACCGTCCTGCCCTGGGAATCCGTGATCCTGCCGTCATCAAGCACCTGCAGCAGAACATTAAAAACATCAGGATGCGCTTTCTCTACCTCGTCAAACAGCACGACTGAGTAAGGTTTACGCCTGACTGCCTCTGTCAGCTGTCCGCCTTCATCATAACCGACATATCCCGGAGGCGCTCCTATCAATCTGGAAACTGAATACTTTTCCATATACTCAGACATATCCAGACGGACAATATTGCCCTCATCGTCAAACAGGCTCTCTGCCAGCGCCTTTGCAAGTTCTGTCTTGCCAACGCCCGTTGGCCCAAGGAACATAAATGAGCCAATCGGCTTTGTCGGATCTTTGATGCCGGCCTTAGAGCGTATAATGGCTTCCGTCACCCTCGTAACGCCTTCATCCTGTCCTATCACGCGCCTGTGCAGCTGTTCCTCCAAATGCAGCGTCTTCTGCCGCTCAGTCTCGGAAAGCTTTGCGACAGGTATGCCGGTCCACCTGGAAATGATCCTTGCAATTTCCTCCTCGGTAACATTTTCATGTATAAGGTCAAGACTGCGGTTTTTAATATTTTCCTCAGCCTGATTCAGCTGTTTCTGCAGCGCCGGCAGCCGTCCGTACTGCAATTCTGCCGCTTTCTCAAGATCATAGTCCCGCTTTGCCTTCGCTATATCCTGATTCAGCTGCTCCATCTCTTCCTTCAATTTGCTGACAGAATCAATGCTCGCCTTCTCATTGTCCCATTTTGCTTTCTGTTCCTTAAAAGACGAACGCATCTCTGACAATTCCTTTTGAAGCACAGCCAGCCTCTCCCTGCTTAAATTGTCGTTTTCTTTTTTCAGTGCAGCCTCCTCAATTTCAAGCTGCATAATCCTGCGCTGAAGTTCATCAAGCTCTGCCGGCATGGAATCAAGCTCTGTCTTTATCATTGCGCACGCCTCATCAACAAGGTCAATCGCCTTATCCGGGAGATAACGCTCAGAAATGTATCTGTCTGACAGCGCAGCTGCACTCACCAGCGCGCCGTCCGTTATTTTTACGCCGTGGTATACTTCATAGCGGTCTTTAAGTCCCCTCAGGATCGATATCGTATCCTCAACAGTCGGCTCATCAACCATAACAGGCTGGAAACGCCGCTCAAGAGCCGGATCTTTTTCTATATACTGTCTGTGTTCGTCAAGCGTTGTTGCGCCAATGCAGTGCAATTCTCCTCTTGCAAGCATAGGTTTCAGCATATTGCCGGCATCCATCGCGCCCTCTGTCTTGCCTGCTCCGACAATCGTATGGATCTCATCAATAAAAAGAATAATCCTGCCTTCGCTCTTTTTGACTTCCTCCAAGACTGCTTTCAGCCTCTCCTCAAACTCTCCGCGGTATTTTGCGCCTGCAACAAGCGCCCCCATATCAAGCGCAAAGATTTTCTTTTCTTTAAGTCCCTCAGGAACATCGCCGCGGACGATACGCTGCGCCAGTCCCTCAACAACTGCCGTTTTGCCGACACCGGGTTCGCCTATCAGCACAGGGTTGTTTTTCGTCTTTCTCGATAATATCCGCACAACATTCCGGATTTCATTATCACGCCCTATAACAGGATCGAGCTTTCCGTCTTTTGCGCGCTCCACCAGATCCTGGCCGTACTTGTTCAGCGTGTCATATGTTGCTTCCGGATTGTCGCTGTTGACGGACTGAGTGCCCCGGACGGAAGCCAGCACGGACAAAAATTTTTCCCGGTTTATGCCATATGTCTTAAACAGCTGCTTTATGCCCTTATTCGGCGCAGCTATCATTGCAAGCACCAAATGTTCCACGGACACATAAGCATCTCCCATATGTTTCGCTTCATCTTCAGCATTTATCAGCACCTTATTTAAATCGTTGCTGATATACAGCTGCACATTCCCGGAAACCTTTGTCTTGTGTTCCAGCAGGGACTCAATGTTCTGCAAAAAGCTTTCCTTATTGATTCCCATTTTTTCAACCAGATTAGCTATCAGACTATCCTCAATAACCATCAGGCTGTACAAAAAATGTTCCTGGTCTATTTCCTGGTTGCCATACTCATATGCGATTTTCTCGCACTGCTTGACTGCTTCCATTGATTTTTGCGTAAATTTATTGATATTCATAATTTATACCTCTGCTATCAATATACACTATCAAAACTGGCTGCGGCCGGCAAAACACCGGCCGCAGCGCTTTCCTGCCAGTTTCATCTGTAATGTCGCAAATGTCTTTTTAACCCTCGATAGGGATATATTTATTTTCCTCGACCTTGCTCTGCTCGTACTTAGGGACGGACAATGTTAAAATGCCGTCTTTAAAATTTGCATGGATATCGCTCTGCTTTGCCTGGCTCCCCACGTAAAAGCTTCTGCTCATCGAGCCTGCATAACGCTCCCTGCGTATATATTTTCCATCTTTTTGTTTATCATCATTTTCAATAT
Organism: uncultured Lachnospira sp.; assembly: GCA_947628875.1. Classification (GTDB taxonomy): domain Bacteria; phylum Bacillota; class Clostridia; order Lachnospirales; family Lachnospiraceae; genus Lachnospira. The sequence goes on along the minus strand of CANRBP010000063.1, from coordinate 3,666 downwards.
TCCTTTGTGCTTCGACAGTCAGATAACCGTTTTCCAGTTTTACACCAACTTCCTCCTTCTTAAATCCAGGAAGGTCAATGTCGATCTCGTAGGTCTGATCCTTCTCCCTCACATCAGTCCTCATTACATTTTCTGCATGTGCGCCATACAATGTGCGGCCAATCTCCGGAAAAGAAAAATCCATCCAGTTATCAAACATATTCCCTCCGAAAAAATTACTCAATGCATGTGAATTTGACGTTAACATAAGCCATTTCCTCCTTTTCACCTGTGGCATATATGCCCAAAAACTTTGGTTTTCTTGCTCCTGACTCTGTTATACTACTAGTTGTTAGCACTGTCAAGAGGTGAGTGCTAAAATCTGAAAATTTATTTTTTATCCAACTGTACTATGCCCTCAAATGCCCGTTTTCATGCGGTTATCCCTGTTTAATTTTTTGTCCGGCATATTTATTTGCCGGACGGACGGCGCCTCATTAGTCGGCGCAAGGCAAGTATGGTTCCTGCACACATAATAAGTCGTCTGCCCATTAATCAGTGGATATTCCTGCGTAGGCGCCTCCATAACGGTTATATCCGCGTACAGCGGCATTTTCTCTGCCACCTGCTGCACTGTACCGGCATTTTCAATTTGAACAGCTTGCATAGCTTGAACAGCTGTTTTTTCCCGTGCGCTTTTTTTCTCACCACCATCGCCGTCCCTGCCTGCCCATCCCGGAAGCACAACTGTTATTTTCTGCGGCGGATAATCATAAAAAAGCTGCGCAATGAGGAACATGCTGTATCCTGCCGGGTAATGCTGCGCCTGGCTGCACATAAAACGCAGCTGCTGTTCTGCTCGCTGCCTGTATACTTCCTTATCCGACAGCTGCGCAAGGCGCACCAGGCAATATGCCATGACAGAATTGCCGCTTGGCAGCGCGCCGTCAGCCGTCTCTTTCGGTCTTGTGATAAGCGCGCTGTTTTTGCTTCCATATAAAAAGCAGCCTCCCTGCTGATCCGCAAACTGCTCCTGCGCCGCCTCAAGCACCTGCTCCGCCCGTTTCAGATATATTTTTTCTTTGTCCGCTTCATGCAGGCTGATAAGCGCAGCCGTATAGAAAGCGTATTCATCTAAAAAAGCGCAGGACGAGCGCCGGCCATTACGCCAGCTTACATAAAGCAGGCTGCCCTCTGTCAGTTTTTCCTCAATAAAACGCTCCGCTCTCACAGCCGCGTCAAGATATTTCCGGCTGCCTGTCGTTTTATAAAGCACAGACAGCGCGCATATTGCCAGGCTGTTCCAAGATGTAAGGATTTTATCATCTAAATGCAGTTTTGCGCGTTTTCTGCGGTAAGCATACAAAATTTTCCGCTCGCGCGCAAAGTCCCTGAGGCTGCTGCCGCCTGTCTCTTCAAGCCTGTTTAAAATATTTGTTCCCTCAAAATTGCCCTCCTCAGTCACGCCGAAAGCCCTGCAGAAGCGCCTGCCTTCTTCTTTTCCGAGCAATTCCAGCACTTCGTCATACTGCCACGTGTAAAAACGCCCCTCGCCGCCATTGCTGTCAGCATCCTGCGCGGAATAAAACGCTCCCTCGCCGTTTGCCATTTCCCTGAAAAGATAAGATGCACACTGTTTTGCCGTGTCAAGAAACATTTTTTCGCCAGATGCTTTATATGCCGCACAGTATGCGATTATCAGCATCGCATTGTCATACAGCATTTTTTCAAAATGAGGAACAAGGTAACGCGCATCTGTCGAATATCTGGAAAATCCATATCCGATCTGATCAAAAATTCCGCCCCTGCGCATTCTTTCCAGCGTAAAGCACGCCTGCCTCACAATTTCCTTCCGCTGCCCCGGCTCCGCCCGAACCTGTGCATACAGCAGCAGAAATATCAGATTGTGCGGTATTGGAAATTTAGGCGCTGTCCCAAAGCCTCCGTTTTTTGCGTCAAAACTGCCCATAAACAGGCTTACTGCGCGGTCTGCCAGCGTGCTTCCGGCTTCCGCCTGCATCAGCTGCGCCGCTTTCCTGCTTCCCTTTTCCTGCTCTTTTAAGTAGCTTAACACTATCTCTGCCGACTGCAGCAGTTCTTCCCTGTGTTCCTTCCACTGTCCGGCTATAACAAGCAGCAGATCCTTAAATCCCGCTCTGCCATACCGCGTTTCCGGCGGAAAATAAGTGCCTGCAAAAAAAGGCTTTTGCTGCGGCGTCATAAAAATGCTCATCGGCCAGCCGCCGCCTCCTGTAAAATTCTGGCACACGGACATATACACGCTGTCCAGATCCGGCCTTTCCTCACGATCCACCTTTACCGACACAAAATATTTGTTCATAACCTCCGCAATTTCCCGGTTTTCAAAGCTTTCATGCTCCATGACATGGCACCAGTGGCATGTGCTGTACCCAATACTTAAAAAAACCGGCTTATCCTCCCTGACAGCTTTCTCAAACGCCTCATCGCACCAAGGGTACCATTCTACAGGGTTGTCTGCATGCTGCAATAAATACGGACTGCTCTGCCCGGCCAAATGATTTGCCATACCTGCAATACCTCCTCCATTATGCACTTATTTTTTACTGAAAGCCGCTTTTTATGCAGCATCATTACGGTACCGCCAGGATTAAAACTCCAAAAATTCACAATTTCATTTTTGCACGCCTTCGTCATTTATGCTATATTTAAAACATACTTGCGCACGTCACCAAAATACGGAGGTACATGACAAATGTTTCGATACTTAAAAAAATATTGGTTTTTTGCTCTTCTGGCGCCGCTTTTCATGATCGGCGAAGTATCCATGGATCTGCTCCAGCCACGGCTCATGGCTGCGATAGTAGATGATGGCGTGCTTGGATTATCCAACAATAATACTGGCGACCTGAATCTTGTAATCACAACAGGACTTGAAATGATTGGTTTTGTGGCGCTTGGCGGCCTGTTCGGAATCTTATCCGGCGTGTTTGCCAACCTGTGCGGACAAAATTACGGCAATGATATACGCAAAGACGCCTTTGAGCGCATAATGTCGCTGTCCTTTGAACAGACTGACAGATTTACCACAGGCTCCCTTATCACGCGAGTCACCAACGATGTCACGCAGCTGCAGAACCTTGTGACGCAGTGCATCCGCGGCTTCGTCCGCACTTTTATGCTTTTTGCCGGAGGTATTGCAAGCCTGCTGATGCTCGATATAAGCTTTGGTGTTGTTGTGGCATGTTCCCTGCCGCTTGTTTTCCTGTGTGCCGTATATTTTTTGGCTAAAGCTAACCCGAAATTCTATATTCTCCAGGACAGGCTGGATCATGTCAACAATGTCATGCAGGAAAACGTATCGGGTTCCCGGGTAGTGAAGGCATATGTCCGTGAAAATTACGAACAGGCGCGTTTTGAAGATGCAAACAATAACCTTGTGGGAACGCAGCTTGACGTGCTGCTGCTTTTTTCCTATATGACGCCTATCATGAACATTATCCTGAACGCCGCTATCGTTTTCATTATAAAAGTAGGAGCTATACAGGTCAGCGCCGGAGGTTCGACGCCGGGCAATGTCATGGCTGCCGTAACATACATATCACAGATACTCAACGCCGTTATGCGCATGACTATGATTTTCCAAACCGTATCGCGAGGCGTTGCTTCCGGCCGGCGCATCAGGGAAATTCTGGACTGCATTCCGGC
>CANRBP010000062.1 GCA_947628875.1 uncultured Lachnospira sp. | reverse complement strand
GTAGAGCAGGATATGATGCTTGAGGAGTATGTGCGAACCGGCATAGAGGTCGATGGCATTGTGACAAGCCAGCTGCGTATCAATATATTTGAGCATAATACGCCGCTTCATGACGGCGCTGTTATAATCCGTGATGACAGAGTTGTTGCGGCAACATGCTACCTTCCGCTTTCGGACAATATCAACCTGAGCAAAGAACTGGGAACCAGGCATCGCGCAGGCGTGGGCATCAGCGAGGTGACAGACAGCATGACTATCATCGTCTCGGAGGAGACGGGCGCTGTTTCAGTTGCCGTCGGAGGCGAACTTATCCGTGATATAGACCGGGATTCACTGAGGAACAAGCTTGAATACCTGAGAAATAAAAGCATTGATGTGAAATCATTCAAATTGTGGAGGGGACGGTTGAAGAATGAAGGAAAAAATATTTAATAATTTTAGTCTTAAAATTCTCTCCGCGCTGTTTGCAGTAGTTTTATGGATGATTATTGTAAATATTTATGATCCCAATACAGGATTTACAATAAGCAATGTCAATGTACAGCTGATCAATACAGAAAGCCTGACTGATAAGAATTATACGTTTGAGATTGTGGACGGCAGCAAGATTTCCGTGTATGTGAGCGGACCAAAGAGCGTTATCACGGATATCAAATCATCTGACATCGTGGCAACGGCGGACTTGAGCCAGATTACAGCGTTTGCGGATTATGTGGATATTGATGTAAAGGTTATCAAAGACGGAAGGGTTTTGAATAATGTTGAGGTAACGCCAAAGACTACAGCTGTCCGGCTGGACATTGAAAACCGCGTCACTAAGGATTTTACTGTCAATGCAGGCATGACCGGCAGCGTGGCAGCAGGGTATGCTGTAATCGGACACGGCATTTCCCAGACGACAGTTAAGGTTACAGGCGCGGCGTCACTGATTGAAAAGATTGATGAAGTGCGTGCGGTTTGCGATATCAGCGGCGCGTCCGGAGATGTTGTCACAGAAGTGCCGCTTCTTTTGTATGATGAGGAAGGCAATGCGCTCGACAGCAGCGGGCTTGAGATGGCTAAAGATACGGTTACGTTCCAGGTTTACGTGCGCAATTCCAAGACAGTGCCGATACGGTGCGAGGGTACGAGCGGTACGCCGGCATACGGATATGAGGTACAGGCGGTCGAACTGTCCATGCAGGAGGTAACGCTGGCTGGCGACAGCACGGTTTTGGATAATATAGCGGAAGTTGTAATTCCGGCTGACATTTTGGATGTAGAGAGCGTAAGCGCGGATAAGACGGTAAATGTCAATATCCAGGAATATGTGCCGGAAGGCGTGTATGTCGTTTCCAATGGAAATGTAGATGCTGTAATACGCATGGGAACGCTCGGAAAAAGGGAGATTGCAGTCAATACAGGCTCCATCAGGATCGAAGGACTGTCTGAAGGGTTTACAGCTCAGGTGATTAGTCCTGCGGCTCTCCGGATTCAGCTCACAGGCAGCAGGGAAGTTATAAATTCGCTTACGGCCGGGTCGTTGTCGCTTCGCATCAGCCTGGATTCGCTGACGGAAGGCGTTCATACGGTTGCTGTTGAAGTCAGTGTTCCGGCAGGATGTACGCTGACTGGCAGCTATGAAGTTCAGGTTCAGATTGAAGCTGAGCAGACAGAGCCGGAACAGACGGATGCGGAGCATGAGGAAAACAGCGGCACGCTTAACTAAAGTCTTAAAGCAGAAATTAAAGAGGGGTTATTATGGTGAGTGAAAAAATTGTCGTAAACAGCGCGCTGGGGATACATTTGCGCCCGGCGGGAGCGATGTGCGACCAGGCGGTTAAATTTGATTCAGAAATACATTTCAAGTATGGTGCCGGAAAAACGGCCAACGCAAAAAGCGTCATTTCCATATTGGCGTCCGGAGTAAAATGCGGCGATGAAATTGAGCTGACTGCCCAGGGAGAAGATGAGGAAAGAGCTTTGAAGGCTGTTTCAGCCGCTTTTAAAGAAGCGTTAAAGGATGATTGATTTAACGGAGCTTTTGTATTATAATCAATATAAGAGTTGACAGTGAACAACAAAATATATGAAAGGATGAGGTAAAGTATATGGCTTACATGGACACGTACAAGGAATGGTGCGCGAATGAGTATTTTGATGAGGCAACGCGCGAGGAGCTGAAATCTATTGCCGGGGACGAGAAGGAGATCGAGGACAGATTTTATAAGGATCTGGAATTTGGAACCGGCGGTTTGAGAGGCGTTATCGGCAACGGTACTAACCGGATGAATATTTATACCGTCAGGAAAGCCACACAGGGACTGGCAAACTTTATTATCAAGGAGAATGCGGCTGATCGCGGTGTTGCTATTGCATTTGACTCAAGAAGAATGTCTCCGGAATTTGCAAATGAGGCTGCATTGTGCCTGAATGCAAATGGCATCAAGGCATATATCTTTCCAACGCTCCGCCCTACGCCAGAGCTGTCTTTTGCGCTGAGGGAGCTCCACTGTATTGCCGGAATTGTTGTTACGGCGAGCCATAATCCGCCGGAATACAACGGCTACAAGGTATATTGGGAGGATGGCGCACAGATTACGGCGCCAAAGGATACGCTGATCATCAATGAGGTAAAGGCCGTTACTGATTACAATACGGTCAAGACTATGGATATTGATGAGGCAAGAGCATGCGGACTGTATAATGTCATCGGCTACGACATGGACGACAGATATATTGCAGCGCTGAAAAAAATGAGCCTCAATGGCGATGTGATACGGCAGGTTGCAGATGATATCAAGATCGTATATACGCCGTTTAACGGAACTGGAAATGTGCCGGTCAGGAGAATATTAAAGGAATTAGGCTTTAAGCATGTATTTGTTGTTCCGGAGCAGGAAAAGCCGGATCCGGACTTTACTACGCTTGCATATCCTAATCCGGAAGATCCTAAGGCGTTTACGCTTGCGCTTAAACTGGCAAAGGAGAAGGATGCCGACATTATCCTTGCAACCGACCCTGATGCTGACAGGCTCGGCGTTTATGCAAAGGATTCCAAAACAGGCGAGTACATGAGCTTTACCGGCAATATGTCTGGTATGCTGATTGCAGAATATCTGCTTTCACAGCGCAAGGAAAAAGGACTGCTTCATGAAAACGGTGCTTTTGTTAAGACTATAGTTTCCACAAATATGGCTGATGCAATCGCCAGCGAGTATAATGTAAAGCTGATAGAAGTTCTGACAGGCTTCAAGTTTATCGGCGAGCAGATCAAGCTCTTTGAGCAGCAGGGTACATATGAGTATGAGTTTGGTTTTGAGGAGAGCTACGGATGCCTGGTTGGCACTCATGCGAGAGATAAGGATGCTATCGTGGCAGTCATGGCATTGTGTGAGGCAGCGGCATATTATAAGTCCAAAGGCATCACTCTCTGGGATCAGATGATAAATATTTTTGAAAAATATGGATACTATAAAGAAGGACAGAAGGCAATTACCATGAAGGGCGCCGAGGGTGCCGCACAGATCGCGCAGCTGATGGATGACTTGAGGAATGACCCGCCGAAGAGCTTTGGCGACTGGAAAGTGCTTGAAGCAAGGGATTACAAGAAAGATGAGTGCATTGTAACCGATACAGGTGAGAAGCACAGTACAGGGTTGCCGTCATCGAACGTGCTTTACTATGATCTTTCTGATAATGCATGGTGCTGCGCAAGGCCGTCCGGCACAGAGCCGAAGATCAAGTTCTATGTAGGCGTTAAGGGAAATAGCCTTGAAGATGCCCAGAATAAAATGGATGCTCTGATTCAGGCTGTTATGGAAAAAGTAGGCCAGTAAACAGTTCAACATTTTTTAACAAGTAAAACACAATATGAACACATTTCGTTGTTAGACTACAAACATAAACGAAATGTGTTCATTTTGCATTGCAGCCTGTTGAACAGATGACAGAATATATTTTCTGCTGCATGAAAAGAAGCGGCTATGCAGGATGAGCACCACACAGGGAAAGGAGTTCAGGAATATGCAAAACAATGATGAATTTAGTAAAATAACAGACAATACGAATAATATGTCAGGGTCAGAAAGTATGAATGGCTCGGAGTACCGCTACAGCGGCAGTTCCATTCCGTTTAACAGCAGCAGCCAGTCCGATGCCGCGTATGAGAACGTCCAGAATCATTATTATAACAACACAGGAGCATACGGCCAGCACAGCAATAATGCAGGTTTCCAGGCGAATACAGCAGGCTCGTACAACAAAAAGCCGAAGAAAAAAGGCATTTTAAAGAAAGCAGCTGCGCTTGCAGCTTCCGCAGTCCTGTTTGGAGCGGCTGCCGGCGGCACTATGTACGGCGTATATTATGCTGCAAGAGAAATTTTTCCAATAAATTCTTCATCAAACAGCAATAATTCGGCGGCAGATATTTCAACAGTAACATCTAACATTTCCACTGCGCTTCAGGACATTGAGGAGTATGGCGTAAGTTCTGTCATGGATACGAAGGGCGTGGCTAAAGCGGCGCTTCCGGCAATGGTTGCCTTAGAGGGAACAACAACTGTCTCATCATCTTCTTATTTTGGATATGGACAGAGTTATGAAGCACAGACAAGCGGAACAGGCATTATTGTAGGAAAGAATGATACAGAGCTGCTGATTCTGACTAATGCGCATGTTGTTGAAGATGTTAGCGACCTGAAATGCGTCTTTACTGATGGGGAATCAGTCAGATGTACTGTGAAGGGTTCCAAGGCGGACAAAGATATTGCTGTAGTGTCAGTATTGCTTTCAGATATCAAGAGCGATACGCTCTCACAGATAGCGATTGCGGAGCTTGGAAATTCAGATGACGTATCTATCGGAGAGCAGGTCGTAGCGATTGGCAACGCGCTTGGCGAGGGCCAGTCTGTCACAAACGGCATTATAAGCGCTACGAACCGCTCAATTACCGTAAACGGCTATACATTTGAAGGATTGTTTATGACTAATGCGGCAATTAATTCAGGCAACAGCGGCGGCGCGCTGCTGACAGCGGACGGAAAGGTAATCGGCATCAATTTTGCAAAGACATCAGAAACAGGCGTGGAAGGCATGGCCTATGCAATCCCGGTATCAAATGTCCGTGAACTGATAGATTCGCTTATGAACCGCCAGACAAGAACAAAAGTCAGCGATCAGGATGCTTCATATTTAGGCGTATACGGCATTGATATCACAAGTTCGATTGCGGAAGTATATGGATATCCGCAGGGACTGATGATACGCGTGATCGACTCCGGCTCAGCGGCTCAGCAGGCAGGCCTTGAGGCATATGACATAATAACTTCATTTGACGAGCAGACGATATCTTCAATGTCCGGACTGCAGAACGTCCTGCAATACTATGCGGCAGGTGAAACCGTTACGATTGAGTATTACCACCGCGAGGGCAGCCAGTATGTGAAAAAGTCAGTTGAAGTAACGCTGGGCAAGAAAAATATTTAAGCTCAACAGGGAAAACAATACTTTGCATTAAATACCAGCAGGGTGCATGGAAGAAACCGTAAGGCAGATCCGTGCATCCTGCTTTGGCATAGGGGAAAGATGGGATAAAAATTTGAGTTCTCGCATTTTGTATTTTATATGCGTCAAAAAGGCATGCTGCGGCGGCAGCATTGCCATTGTGTACAGAAATCGCACTCGGAAAACCAGTTTTCCAGATGCGATTTTGTACACAATCGCCACATCACGGAACGTGATGTGCGTTTTTGACGCATATAAAATACAAAATGCGGAAACCCAAAAAACATAAAACCATTGTAAAAGCGCAAATAAATATGTATACTTATAACAGCCAAAAAATCAAAATAAATATAGATGGAGGCACTATGGATAACAACCAAAACAACAATGATGAGATAAAAAATCAGGACGCAGCTGAAAATGGGAATAATGAGAAGGAAGACGCATACGAGAAAATCTGTTACATATGCAGGCGTTCGGAAAGCCGGACAGGAAAGATGATAAGTATGCCGAACAATATCTACATTTGTCCTGACTGTATGCAGCGCACGTTTGATTCGATAAATAACAGCGGTTTTTCATATGAGGATATCATGAAAAATATGCCGCCGCTTGGCGGATTTGGCGGCATATCCTTTATGGATATGAATGAAAATAATATACCTAATAAGCAGAAAATTAAAAAGAAGGAAAAGAACAAGGAAAAGGGCGCGGAAAATATCATTGATCTGAAAAAAATACCGGCGCCGCATGAGATTAAGAAGCATCTTGATGCTTATGTTGTTGGACAGGATCATGCGAAAAAAGTAATGTCGGTCGCTGTATATAACCATTATAAGAGAGTTGCAGCAGGCAGGTCAGACGATATTGAAATTGAAAAATCCAATATTTTGATGATCGGGCCGACCGGGTGCGGAAAAACTTATCTTGTAAAGACGCTGGCGAAATATCTTGATGTGCCTCTGGCTATCGCAGATGCCACATCTCTGACAGAGGCCGGGTATATCGGAGATGATATTGAAAGCGTTGTTTCCAAGCTGCTGGCCGCAGCAGACAATGATGTTGAGAAGGCTGAGCATGGTATTATCTTTATAGATGAAATAGACAAGATTGCAAAGAAAAAAGAAACAAGAAGCCGTGATGTCAGCGGAGAGTCCGTACAGCAGGGCATGCTTAAACTGCTTGAGGGCAGCGATATTGAAGTACCTGTCGGAGCAACCAGCAAAAATGCAATGGTGCCGCTGGTTACAGTCAACACAGGAAATATTCTGTTTATCTGCGGCGGCGCATTTCCGGATCTGGATGAGATAATAAAGGAGCGCCTCAATAAAAAAAGCTCGATCGGATTTGCAGCGGATCTCAAGGACAAATATGACAATGACCCGAACCTGCTTCAGCAGGTGACAGTGGAAGATCTGCGCAACTTTGGCATGATACCGGAATTTCTCGGCAGGCTTCCTGTCGTGTTCGCATTGGAGAGCCTGACGGAGGACATGCTGATAAGGATAATGAAAGAACCTAAAAATGCAATTTTAAAGCAGTACCAGAAACTGCTGGATCTTGATGAGGTAAAACTTGAATTTTCGGACGATGCGCTTGCTGTCATCGCCAAGGCGGCGTTGGAGAAAAAAACAGGCGCACGCGCTATCCGTTCCATTCTTGAAGAATTTATGACTGATATCATGTATGAAGTGCCTAAAGATCATAATATCGGAACAGTGACGATAACGGCTGATTATATCAGCAAAAAGGGTGCGCCGCTGATACAGATGCGCGGCGCGGAGGTGCCGCTTATAGAGGTGCGTTAAGCAAAATGCCGCCATTTCCTGAACATCTGAGCGCGGCCGGCATATAATAAGATGAATGCAAGGGCGCGCAGGAGGCAGGAGTGGACTGTGGGGAAATGATCTTATCCGAAGATGTTACGGATTTTATATTTGAATATAATCCGCTTACATATGAAGGGGTGTCAGCGGCAGACGGAGCCTGTATAAATATAATTGACAGCAACTGGGTCGTGGGATATGCCGTTCTGCCGGCAGGGTATAGAATGAACGTATCAGATCTGGGTTATTATACAATACCTAAATTATATGACATCATGGATTCAGCAAGCCTGGACGCATCGGGGATCACATCAACGCTGAACCAGCCGTTTCTGAATGTTCAGGGGCAGGGCGTCCTTATAGGGTTTATTGATACTGGAATTGACTATACGCTGGACATTTTTAAGTTCAATGCTGTCAGCTCAAAAATCAGCGTTATATGGGATCAGACGATACAGACTTCACCGATAAACCGGACTGAAGAAGAAGCGAGGCTGCGTCAGATGCTGGGCAGTAATTTTCAATACGGGACTATGTATACCAATGCGCAGATAAATGAAGCGCTGCGCCAGCAGGCGGCAGGCAGTGATCCGTTTGCATTTGTGCCGAGCCGGGATACGGACGGCCATGGCACATATATGGCAGGCATTGCAGCCGGAAACAGCGTACAGGGGTACACGGGAGCGGCGCCGGAAGCAGAGATTGCGATGGTGAAATTAAAGCCGGCAAAGAAATATCTGAGAAATTATTTTCTTATCAAAGAAACGGCTACGGCCTATGAAGAAACTGATATTATGCAGGGCGTGCGTTTTCTGCTGGACTATGCAAGCATCAGAAGGATGCCGCTGGTGCTGTGCTTCAGCATGGGAACAGGTTCGGGACCGCGCACGGGAGCTACGCCGCTGGCCAGCGTGCTCGATCTGGCGGCGCGGCGGCCTAATGTTGCAGTTGTAACCTGCGTGGGAAACGAGGCGAATGCGCGTACTCATATTGCCGGCGTAGCACAGTCGGAAGAAGAGCCGGCGCTGATTGAGATTAATGTCGGCAGCGGAGAGCGCGGGTTTGTGATGGAACTGTGGGCAAGTACGCTTGATGTGCTATCCATTTCGCTGACATCGCCTTCGGGGGAGCAGATCACCAGGATCCCGGCAAGAGTCGAGAATGACAATGTATTCCGTTTCCTGCTGGAAAATACGGAAGTTACAGTTGATTATAAAGTTGTTGAGCAGCTTTCAGGCCATGAGCTTATTTTTATGCGTTTTGTCCGTCCCGCGCAGGGAACATGGCGCGTGAATGTGTACAGCCTGACCAGCATTGTCGGAAATTTTAATGCATGGCTTCCTCTAAAGAGCTTTATGAGCGGCGATACCTATTTTCTGCAATCCACGCCGGATACAACGCTTACGGAGCCAAGCGCAGGAAACTGGGTGATCAGCGTAGGCGCTTACGACCATACAACAGGCGCAAGCTACATAGATTCAGGCAGGGGGTATACGGCTGATATGCGTGATAAGCCTGATCTTGTGGCGCCTGGCGTGAATGTATATGGGCCAAAGGTTGGCGGCGGCTATGTGTACCGCAGCGGAACGAGCATATCGGCAGCTCATGTGGCAGGCGCTGCAGCGCTTTTGATGACATGGGGCGTTTATTATGGCAATGCGCCGCTGATGAAAACCAGCGATGTGAAATATATCCTGATACGCGGAGCTATACGCGATGAAAATATGTCATATCCGAACAATATACTCGGATACGGTAAAATGAACCTGATCAATTCTTTCGTTCAGATGAGGATTACGTAAATTATAAAAGAAGGCTGCCGCTTTTACGTATAAAAGTGAAAGCGGCAGCCTGTCTGCATTTTTCATATCATGCTGAGAAGATCAAGCAATACGGCAATATCGATTGGCTTTGTCAGGAAATCATTCATGCCGCAATCAAGCGCATTTTGCCTGTCCTCATCAAAAATATTTGCAGTGCAGGCAAATATTTTAATCGATTTTGCGTCCGGCCTGTCCAGCGCGCGGATGGCTTTTGTAGCCTCATAGCCGTTCATAACAGGCATCTGGCAGTCCATAAGTATGAGGTCATATTCAAATGGGCGTGAGGCTTTGATCATGTCAAGCGCAATCTGGCCGTTGCGTGCAACATCTGCCCTAAAACCCTGTTCGCACAGTATTTCTACAAGAATTTCCGCATTAAGCTCAATATCCTCGGCAACGAGGATATGCAGCTTGGATTCTTTAGGTTTTGCTGCGCCGTCCTGGCCGCTGTCCTGCCCGGCGTTTTCGTCCGATGCAGGCACTGCCGGACTTTCAGCGCTGGATGCAGAAACAGCGTTTTCGTTCCCGGATAGTCCGGCGGCGACAGGAAGTGACAATT
>CANRBP010000061.1 GCA_947628875.1 uncultured Lachnospira sp. | reverse complement strand
CACATTATCTCCATCATCTGGGTAGGTTTCATCGATGTGTCCAGGGTATACGTACCACCGGCAAACTTATCTTTGTAGTCCGACAGCATGATCTGGAAATAACAGATTATCTTATCAGAAACAAGTCCTTTTTCATAGAGAGTCCTGGCCAGCGCCTTTGCCGACACTCCATCTGGAATAGTAACTTCCGTCTCCCTGGCATTCTCCTCCGTATCAACTGACTGCTCGTCAAAAATACTGTGGCCAAACCTGTATGCTGTAGTTCCAGCCATAAAAATTATATAAATCCCTGCAATGATAAGTATGATATTGAGAGAAATGCTTACCACCAGCCTAATGCCCTTATTTTTCATACAGCCCTCCAATCCTTTTACTGCAGGAAATCCATATTAAAGTCTATCGCATCAACAACTGACAGGCAGATATCCTGCACCATTCTGCACAGGCACATCTCCGCCGAAAGATACCTCTCAACAAGCGGCTGCATCCTGACGTCTGCCATCCGCCTGTTCATTTCCTCTGTCGCGGAAAGCACATCGCCAACCTCGTCAGCATACTGCAGTTCAAAATTCTGCCGCCGCAGTTCATCAACAGCACGTTTAAGATCAGGATGCGTACACATATATTCCTCAAGCTTCCTGTACTCCCTGTACTCATCGCTGTCTATAATAGCCTGCCTTAATTCTTCCTTCAGTTCATCTATCCGCCTCATAACTGCTCCATTCTAAATCCGTGCCGAAGCCGGACTGATATATTCCTATAACTGCGCCTCCATGATAATCGGAAGGATCACCGGATTTCTCTTTAGCTGTTTCCACAAATATTCACTCAAATCATCTTTGATAATATTTTTAATTTTGCCCCAGTCGGTAATATTCTTGTCCATGCATGTCTGTACTGAATCCCACACTATTGCCTTTGCTTCATCAAGCAGCGCCTCTGCCTCCCTGACATACACAAAACCCCTTGTTACAATATCCGGTCCTGCAATCAGCTGTCCGCTGTACTTTTCCAGCGTCAGCACGACAATGATAATTCCGTTCTCGGCAAGGTTCTGTCGATCCCTCAAAACAATATTCCCGACATCGCCCACGCCGAGTCCGTCCACAAGTATTGCGCCTGTCTGGACATGGCCGGTTATCGCTCCCGACTCCTCGCTCAGTTCAAGCACATCACCGGATTTTGCAATAAAAACATTTTCCTTGTCATAGCCAAGCGACAATACGATATCACGCTGCGCAGACAGATGCCTGTATTCTCCATGCACCGGTATAGCATATTTCGGCTTTACCAGAGAATAGATAAGCTTAATCTCCTCCTGGCAGGCATGTCCTGAAACATGCGTATCCTGGAAAATAACCTTGGCGCCCTTCATTCCCAGCTCATTGATAACCTTTGCAACGGATTTTTCATTGCCCGGTATCGGAGTTGATGAAAATACAACGCAGTCGCCCGGCAGGATAGACACTTTCCTGTGAAGGGATGCCGCCATCCTCGATAAAGCTGCCATTGACTCACCCTGGCTGCCTGTAGTTATCAGCACTATCTGCTCCGGAGCATAATTTTTCATCTCCTCCGTGTCGATCAGCGTACCTTCCGGAATCTTTAAATAATCCAGGCTTTCCGCAACGTCAATGACATTTACCATGCTCCGGCCTTCCACGCAGACCTTCCTGCCGTATGCAACCGCCTTGTTTATTATCTGCTGCACGCGATCCACATTGGACGCAAATGTCGCAATTATCAGCCTGTTATTCTTGTTATCATTAAAAATCTTATCAAACGTAGTTCCTACTGTGCGCTCCGACATCGTAAAACCCTGGCGCAGCGCATTCGTGCTGTCACACATCAGCGCAAGCACGCCTTTCTTGCCCAGCTCGCCCAGGCGCTGCAGGTCGATCGGCTCTCCATATACAGGCGTGTAGTCTACCTTGAAATCGCCGGTATGGATAAGCGTGCCGGCAGGCGAAAAAATAGCCAGGGCAGCCGCATCTGCAATACTGTGGTTGGTGCGGATAAATTCTACCCTGAAATCCCCTAAGTTAATCGACTGGCCGTACTTGACAACTTTTCTCTTAACAGTGCGCAGCATATTATGCTCTTTCAGCTTGGATTCAATAAGCCCCATGGTCAGCTTTGTCGCATAAACCGGAGCATTGATATCTTTTAATATATAAGGTATCGCACCGATATGATCCTCATGGCCGTGCGTGATCACAAAACCTTTGACCTTTTCAATATTTTCCTTTAAAAACGTGACGTCCGGTATAACCAGATCGATCCCCAGCATCTCCTCCTCAGGAAAAGCAAGACCGCAGTCCACGACAATAATACTGTCATCATACTGAATGGCAGTAATATTCATTCCAATCTGTTCAAGTCCTCCCAGAGGGATTATCCTGACAGAACCATTATTTTCTTTTTTCATCAAACACCTCATTCATTTTCAAATTCTACATCATCCAATAATTCTTCAAAAATTTTCCCGATATAATCCATTTCCGCTTCATCTTCAACGAACTCATAAACAGCCTCAGCCGCGTCCTCCGGAGACGTATCCTTCATCAAAAATACGCTGCCTTCCTCCTCAGTGTCATCAGGATCTGCGACCAGCAGATAATCCGTTCCATTCACTCTTGTCTCTTCAATGATATAGAATAGCACTTCCTCATTATTTTCCGTTATAAAGGTAAGTTTTTCCATTTACAATCCTCTTGATTTTCTTTACTGCTGCATGTTCATGTTAGCGGCATAATCCAAATATCCCTGTAAAATAAAAACAGCGGCAACCGTGTCAATGACATCCTTACGGTTCTCCCTGCGCACGCCGCTCTCTTTCAGCACATTCTCTGCGGCTACGGTAGTCAGGCGCTCGTCCCATAACACGCACGGCAGTCCTGTACGGCGTTCCAGCTTGTCTGCAAATTCCCGGCAGGCTTCTGCGCGCTCTCCTTCTGTGTTATTCATATTCTTCGGAAGTCCCACCACAATCTTTTCTGCATCATACTCAACGATCAGTTCTTCAATCCTTTGCAGCGTATGCCGGAGCTGATTCTCACGCTTGCGTACAATTGTCTCTGCGCCCTGCGCAGTTATGCCCAACGGGTCACTTATAGCCACGCCAACCGTCTTTGCTCCATAATCTAATCCGATTATACGCATGCTTATAACCCTTTCCCTTCAATAAAATACCTGAATACCTCTTCTACCAGTTCATCACGCTCAACCCGCATGATCAGGCTGCGGGCATTGTTATGGCTTGTAATATAAGTCGGATCGCCGGACATGATATAGCCTACTATCTGATTCACCGGGTTATAACCCTTCTCCTTCAGCGCATGATATACCTGCTCGATGATACCCTCCACGGAGATCGTCTTTTCTGGTGCTGCCTTAAAAAATTGTGTATTATTATCTATCATCTTTCTTCACGTTCCTTTCGTATATGTCTATATCATATAATAAATTTATTCATAAAACAAGTATTTCTTTTTTTTGAGTTTAACTCAGGTTTCTTATATCTTCATATAAAAAAAGATGCCGCAAAATGCGCGGCCAGTCCTGCATACAGCTTCCGGCCTGCATTTTACAGCATCCTTTTATATTTTATAAATAAATCCGTCAGTTGAGAGTATCTCTCGGCGTCTCCGGCATTCCAAGCACTATGTTCAAATTGCCGTTGCGCATCCTGAGTTCATCAATAAATGCTTTTTCATCTGCATTTTTCTTCATGCCTACACGGTATGTAAGCTCAAACATAGTTCCCATATTGGTTGTCTTTACCTGCTTTAACCCTGCCTGCGTTGTATATTTTTCAAACACATCGTTAAAAATCCCGCCATAATTCAGATTTTCCGGAATTGTCACGCGGAGCTGCTTTATGCCGTCATTATGCTCTGCAAACGGCGTAATTGTGAGGAGCAGCAGTATAAGCACCATGATAAGCACAAATACGACTGCAAAAACAATATATCCGAGTCCGCATGCAAGTCCTGCCGCCATAGTGAAAAATACAACAGCGATGTCCTTCGCATTGCCCGGCGCGCTCCTGAAACGCACCAGCGCAAACGCGCCTGCCATTGAAAACGCTCTCGCTACGTTACTTCCTATCAGAAGTATGACAACTGATACGATTGCCGGCAGAAGCACAAGCCCGACAATAAAATTCTTTCCATAGCCTTCCTTCCTGCATGCGTACATGTACGCCGCTCCGATGGCCAATCCCAGCACTGCGGCTACGCAGATGCTCAGCATGGATGCGCTGACACTGATGGCATTATCTGTTGTGCCTGTAAAAATAGATTCGAACATAATATTTCTCCTTTCCTGCTCTCCATAATAAATTTTTTATACTCTGTTCCATACTTTGAAAAAGACACCGGGTAAATCTCAAGCTCTGATATCATTTTTGTAAACCACATCGGAACCGCATGGTTGATTTTTATCTCCATGAGATACGCGTCCTCCGGCAGCAGGCTGCTGCCAAAACTCCCATGCTCCAGCCGCAGGTCTGTCCGCCTCGTTGTGATATTTGTATCAAATGTAACTCTGAAATCTCCGTCATTTTTTTCAAAATAAGCACGCCTGTCATAGGAAATATATACTTTCGGCACGAGCCGGTAAAATGACTTGAAATAATCTATTTCCTCAAGCACCTGCCGGTTTATATGCAGTTTTCCGCCAGCATTCATCTTATCTTCATCATACGCTTTGTTATCATTTAGGTAAGCATATGCATCGTCCAGCTGCATCGCCGTCCTCCTCTTATTTACGATGTCCTTGTACTTTTTCTTGATTTCAACAAATACTTTATCCTGAATGTCCGGTATGCCATATCCCCTGACTCTTAATTTTTCCTTATAGACCGGTTTTTCAATTGATGTCCGGATAAGCCTGTCGTCTGGCGTATCATAATAAATATTGCAGATACTGTAAAAATCTTTGTCCTTATTATAAGCATCCAAAACCATATGCGTTTCCATGCGCTTTGTCAGTTCCTGATACTGCTGCCTGGAAAGAAGGTACTTTTTTTCGCTCCTGTTAAATACTTCTATCGCCATTTGGACTCAACTCCTTTCTTTTGATGTTACTTAGTTTAAATAGAATTTGTGTCCAAATAATGGATAAAGTGAGTAAAAAATTTGAAATATATAAATTTGCCTGCTGCATAAAAATAATCAAATCAGACGCAAAAAAAGAGGCTGTACGCGCCTTCAGCCGCAGCTATGCAATTCATGCAAGCCGCCTGCCATGTGCTTTACAGCCTCCTGTCTTAACGGATATGTACATCAAGCTGATTGAACGGTATCTCAATGCCGGCCTTGTCAAATGCGCGTTTATACAGTTCAAGCAGCATAAACCGCGTATCCCAGTATTTTTCCTGCGCTATCCACATCCTTGTTTCAAGCGTGACGCAGCTGTCGCTGAGTTCCTTCACAAATACCTGTATTTCTTTTTCTTTGTCTACTGACGGGTACTGCATTATAACATCACGCAGTACCTTTTTAGCCTCAGTCACATCACTGCCATAACTGATTCCAATCTCTATGTCCAGGCGGCGTATACCCTCCGCCCCGACATTTATAATATTTGAGTTCGACAGCGCTCCGTTTGGCATCATGATAACTTTGTTGTCATTCGTGTTAAGTTTTGTATACAGCATATCAATGGACACGACCTTGCCTTCGCAGTCGCCTGAAATGATATAGTCGCCAATCGTAAACGGCCTGAACAGCAGCAGCAGTATGCCTCCTGCAAAATTGGATAAACTTCCCTGCAGCGACATGCCGACAGCCAGCGCCGCCGATCCAAAAACAGCCACCAGCGAGGTCGTCTGGAACCCCAGTATATCCAGCAGAAGCAGCAGCAATACTGCATAGGCGCCTGCTTTGACGAGAGAGCTTACAAATTTGACCACTCCAACATCAAGACCGCTGCGCCCCATCGCCCGGGCAGTGATGCTGACCAGCCACCCAATTATGCGCTTGCCGATTTTCCATACGATGACCGCCAGTATGATCTGCAGCGCGAGGTTTGTTATCCAGCTTAGAAATTCGTTAAATACCTGCCGCAGGTTGTCCATTGAAAAAAACGCTTCAACCTCCTGCGTCTTATCAGCGATCGTATCTGACAAAACTATTTTATCCATCTATCAGCCACCTTTTTGTTTCTCTCTAAGAGCATCCAGCTTCTGCTCCATCTCTTCATCGATCTTCATGCTGGTCCGGACGGCAAGCTTTGCTTTTTTCTCAGCCGCCAGCTTTGCTTCCATTGCTTCCTTTGCGGCTGCCACAGCGCGCTCCTGTGCTTCCTGCGCAAGCTTTGCCTGCTCCTCCGCTTTCAGGCGCAGCAATTCGGCTTCCCTGCACTCTGCCTCCGCCTTGGCCTTCGCTTTGGCCGCCTCCTGCCGTATACGCATTTCCTCAAGTTCATACTCCGTATATTCCGTATATGCGTAAATCACTGCTCCCATAGGCGGCAGCGTCACTTCTATGCTGTTTGCCCTGCCATTCCACTCAGACTCCAGCGAGCGCAAAGGCTCTTCCGGCAGATCCATGCTGCCTCCGTATGCGCTGTCCTCGCTGTTAAAAACAGGCGTATATTTGCCCGGCTCTGCAACGCCGATTTTGAAATGCTCACGCAGAACAGGCGTAAAATTCACTGCCGCAAGGATCTGCGAACCGTCCGATGCACGGCGCAGATAGGCAAACACAGTTTCCTGAGCTGAAACATTGTCCAGCCATTCAAAACCTTCCGGCATATTGTCAAGCGAATAAAGCGCCGCATTTTCCATATATGCTCTGTTTAAAGCAGCCACAAACGGCTCCAGTCCTTTAAATTCCCGGATATTAAGCAGCTTTTTTCCCGGATGCGTGTACATGAACACAAGCGCCGCACGGATGCTGCGTTGTTTTTCCATATCCTCGCTGCCCTCAGCCTGTCCTAATGAAGGCAGCCGGTCGTACAGGCTTGCCTGGTTGCCTGACACTCCCTTATGCGACATTTCAAGTATAAAGTTTTCGCTGTACTGGTAAAGCAGGCTGTATGTCAGCTTTCCATATATTCCTTTCCTGAAAAGCGGATCAGTCTCCATAAATGATACAAATTCCTTTTTCCAGCCATTGTTCCACTTATAGTCAAACCCAAGCCCATTATTATGCAGATCCGCCGTAACCTTCGGCCATGAACTGTTTTCCTCGGCCGCCAGCAGCGGCACATGTTCCATCTGATCTGCCGCCCTGCGCAGGTTTTTCAGAAATTCTATCGCCGCCAGGTTTTCATTGCCGCCATACATATTCGGTATCCATTCCCCTGCATGCCTGCCATAGTCCAGATAAAGCATTGATGCCGTTTCGTCAACGCAGATGCCGTCAATATGGTACTGTTCTACCCAATATGCCATGCTTGAATATAAAAACGAACACACCTGCGGCTTTGCATAATCAAATGTCGATACATTTAAGTCCGGCTGCTGGTTCAGGCGCGCCGTGTTCATCTCATACAGCGGCGTCCCGTCAAACCATACTAACCCTCTTGGATGGCTGCCCATAAAAGCTGCCTTCCAGTCAGCAATTACGCCAATATTGCGGCTATGGAACGCATCTATGCGCGCCTTGAGTTTCTGGCTCCCGAGGCATTCATGAGGCGCAAAATAGCTTAAAGCCTCACTCTGCGGCGTATGAGCGGCTGCGCTGCAAACCGACATAAGCTGAACATAATTAAATCCCAGCTCCGCGATTTCCTCAACGATGTTTTCCCTCATGAGCGAATCAATATCCAGTTCGCAGATTGCCATAGGCTCTGAATATCTGTCAGCATTTTTCCTGCCGCGGTACCATGATGCATCTTTCCATGCGTAACATTCTGCCTCATTTGGCACGACTGACTGGTACTGGCTGCTGCATACAACGTCCTGGCAATATGGGTCTGCTTTAAGCTGTATGCGCTTGTCACGCATCTTCACCTCATAATTGTAAACTTCCCCGTGCGACAGTCCTGGAATAAACAGCGTAAATATGCCGCTTTCCGCATCCTTCACCATCTGGTGCAGCCTGCCGTCCCAGCGGTTAAAGCTGCCTACCACGCTCACGCGTATGGCATTTGGCGCCCAGACAGCAAAATGAACGCCTTGCGTGCCATCTACAGTCATGACATGGCTTCCCATGAACCTGTAAGCATCCCTGCTTGTTCCCGCAAGAAACTTTTTGACATCTGCCGGGTCAAGCTGCGAGCCATAGGCATAAGCATCACGGTATTCCTGTTTTTTCCCCTGCAGGTTTTCAACAGTCAGCGTATAACCGGCCTTTTTTTTGTTCGGAAGGAGCGCCGCGAAAAAGCCGGCTTCGTCTACCTTTTCCATTGGATATTTCTTGTCCTTCCCATCGATTGAGACCCACATATCGACCGCGTCCGGCCTGAATGCCTGCACAAGGAACCCATCTTTTCCGGCATGTCCTCCGAGCAGCGCCTGCGGATCATCACTCTCTGAGTATACGATTCCCTCTATCTCCGGCCAGTTCATCAAATCATATAATTTTTTATTCATTCAAATTCTCCATCCAAGTCTTAAATAATTCTGTCCATGCATACACTTCCGGCTGGAAATGTGTCCCGTCTTTAGTATCTGTCTCTTTAGTTCCAAGTCCCAAGCCGTGGCTGCCCTCAGGAAAAATATGAAGTTCAAACGGTACGCCGGCCTGTTTCAGCGCCTGTGCAAATAAAAACGAATTTTCCACCGGTACTGACTGATCAGCCGCCGTATGCCAGATAAATGCCGCCGGCGTGTTCTGCGTCACGCGTTTTTCCAGCGATACCTGTTCTGCCAGCTCCGCGTGCCTGTCTCCCAGGAGGCGCTCAAAGGACAAGCGGTGTGCAAACTGGCCCGAAGTGATAACCGGATATCCCAGCAGCAAGCCATTCGGCCTGACAGCTTCCGGCTGTTCCCCCAAAACCTCCAGCAGTTTTTCCAGTTCCTTATCATGCCACATCGTACCCAGACTGGCTGCAACATGGCCGCCCGCCGAAAAACCGGCGGCAATTATCCTGTCCGGATCAATATCCCACGCCTCAGCCTGTTTCCTCGCATAAGCAACAGCATATGCCGCCTCATACAAAGCGCATGGAAATGTGTCCGGCATCAGGCTGTAGCGAAGCACGGCCGCATTATAGCCGAAATCCAGCATTTTCAGGGCAATTGCCTCACCTTCGCGCGGCGAGTGGTGATGATATCCGCCGCCCGGACATATAATTACCATCGGACGCCTGAAACTATTCTGCTGCTGCGGATACATATCTTTTATATAAGTCGTCATGACCGCCGGCGCTCCATTGTGGTTTATACCCAATCTGCCATAATCAAGCTTGATTTCTATATTTTCATGTATCATAATTCCCCTTCCTGCGATGCCAATGGCGCATAACTAAATCCGATGGATAAATATGCCGCTGCGAAGCTTCGGCTCAAACCATGTAGACTTCGGCGGCATCAGGCGTCCTGCATCGGCTACCTCAAACAATTCCTGTATTGATGTCGGATACATGGAAAATGCAAGCGCGCAATCCTCGCTGCATCGTTTTTCCAGCTCCGAAAGGCCGCGTATGCCGCCCACAAAATCTATACGTTTATCAGTTTTCGGATCGCTTATGCCAAGCACCGGCTCAAGCAGATGATCCTGCAATACTGCCACATCCAGTCCGTCCACAGGATCTGATGACATG
>CANRBP010000060.1 GCA_947628875.1 uncultured Lachnospira sp. | reverse complement strand
ACTGGGAACAATGTTTGCTTACCTGGTATCGGACATGATCCGTTCTTACAACCGCGTATCCATTGTGATATGTTACGTTTCAATACTTGCGGCGGCGCTTGTCGCTGACAGGCTGTACAAAAAGTATAAACGCAATGCAAAGGATCGCGTGAAATTATATGCGGCCTGCGGCGTTTTTGTGCTGCTTGCAGGAGTAAGTATCTGGGACAGCTATGATCAGTGGCCAGTGCCGGATTATGAAGGGATAAAGGCGGAGTATGACAGCGACAGGAATTTTGTGGCGCGCATTGAGGACTCAGTGGACGCCGGAGCTATGATTTATCAGCTTCCGTACCACTCTTACCCGGAAGGGGGGATTGACCATGATATGATGGATCATGACCCTTATATCGGCTATATACATTCGGACACGCTTAGGTGGACGTATGCAGCCGTGAGAGGCCGTGAAGGCGGCGAATGGAGTTACAATATTTCCAGGCTGTCACCGCAAAATATGGTTAATACACTAAAGAGCCAGGGGTTTGCCGGCATTTATATTGACAGGCGCGCGTATGATGAGAAAGACAGGCAGCAGCTGGAAGCAGAGCTGCAGGCTGCCGTTGGCAGCGCTCCGATTGAAAGCGAAAACGGCAATCAGAGTTTTTTCAAGTTCTAAACAGGAGGTAATATGCTGGATCTTCATGGAAAGCTGTCTATTATAATGCCTGCTTATAATGAAGAAATATTAATATACAAAAGTATTTGCACGACATTGGAGATCGTATCGGGATTTGTGAATGACCTGGAGCTGATTGCAGTAAACGATGGCAGCACGGATAGAACCGAGGAGGAAATCCAGCGCGCCTGCGCAAAAGATTCGAGAGTGCGCCTGGTATCATCAAAAAAAAACAGAGGCAAGGGAACGGCTGTTATATCCGGAGTTACAGTGGCCGATGGAGAATATATCGCATTTTTGGATGCAGATCTGGAACTTCATCCGTCCCAGCTTGAGCAATATCTCGAGGTAATGATGCGGGACAGCCGTGATGTTGTGATAGGATGCAAGCTGCACAAAGATTCTCAGCTTGAGTATCCGCTGCGGCGCAGGATAATGAGCATTGGATATTATCTGATGCTGCTGGTGCTGTTCCGCCTGAATATCAAAGATACTCAGACGGGGCTTAAAGTATTCAGGGCGGAGGCGATCAGGCCGGTTGCGCATCTGATACGGACGTCAGGTTACGCCTATGATATCGAGCTTCTGGTGGCTATACACCGCAGAGGCTTTTCCATCGCACAGATGCCTGTGAAGGTAGTGCAGGTTCGCCAGTCTGAGGAGAGGCGCATTGGACTGCGTGATGCAGTCAGTGTATTTGCGGATACAATGAAAATATTTTACAGAGTTTATTTTAAGCATTATTATGACGCCTGATGCATATATCAGCGGATGTAATAAACAAAATGGACTGCCGCGGGCAGAAAGAGAGGAGAAAAAAGAATGAAGTATGATTATTTGATCGTGGGAGCCGGACTTTTCGGCGCAGTATTTGCATGTGAGGCAAAGAAACGCGGCAAGAGCTGCCTTGTTGTGGAAAAGCGGAATCATATTGCAGGAAACATTTACTGCGAGGAGGTTAATGGCATTCAGGTACACCGCTATGGCGCGCATATTTTCCACACATCAGACAAACGGATATGGGATTATATCAATCAGTTCGCCGAGTTCAACAACTACATCAATTCGCCTGTAGCGCGCTATAAAGATGAACTGTATAATCTGCCGTTCAACATGAACACATTCAGCAAAATGTGGGGAATCAAGACGCCGCAGGAAGCAAAGGAAATCATTGCGGCTCAGATCGCAGACCTTAACATAACAGAGCCTAAAAACCTTGAGGAGCAGGCATTGTCGCTGGTCGGCAGAGATGTCTATGAGAAGCTTATCAAGGGTTATACTGAAAAACAGTGGGGAAGGGACTGCAAAGATCTGCCGTCATTCATTATTAAGAGGCTTCCGCTCAGGTTTACGTATGACAATAATTATTTTAATGACCGTTATCAGGGCATACCTATCGGCGGATATACAAGGATTGTGGAGAAAATGCTTGCAGATGCAGATGAGGTACTGCTTGGGACGGACTACCTCAAAGACAGGGAAAAGTTTGACGCGCTTGCGGATAAGGTTATCTACACCGGCATGATAGATGAGTATTTCGGCTACAAGCTCGGGGTATTGCAGTACCGCTCCGTGCGCTTTGAGACTGAGGAGCTTGAGACTGACAATTATCAGGGAAATGCAGTTGTCAACTATACGGACAGAGATGTCCCGTATACGCGCATAATTGAGCATAAGCATTTTGAATTTGGGAAGCAGCCGACTACCATTATTTCCAGAGAATATTCAAGCGAGTGGAAGAAGGGAGACGAGCCTTACTATCCTGTAAATGACGACAAGAATAATGCGCTCTATGAGCAGTACAGGAAACTTGCTGACAAGCAGGACAAGGTTTGCTTTGGCGGAAGGCTTGGCGCTTACAAATATTACGACATGGACAAGGTGATCGCAGCAGCGCTGCAAATGTGCAGGGAGCAGCTGTAGAGCACAGCTTGTACGCGCAGCAATTTAAAAAGGCTGCCGCATTGAGATTTTAGTGCGGCAGCCTTTATGATGCTAGTGCAAGAGCCTGTTTAACGCTTATGCAACAGGGCGGAAAAGCTCATTAAAATCGCAGCCGAGCAGCTCCGCAGCGGCAATGATCAATGATGCCGTAGGGTTCTGGGTTCCTTTTTCAATCTTGCAGAGCGAGAAAACGCTGATGTTTACGTTTTTCAGCTGAAGCTTTGCAACAAAGTCAACCTGTTTGATGTGCTGCGCAAGGCGCAGGCGTTTGATATTGGCGCCTACGATTATGTTATCAGTAATTTTTGGTGAAGACGGTTCATTATTCATCTGCAAATCCCTCATTTAAATATCAGCTGTTTCATTTTTATCCTCAACCGGCTTAAACAGATCATTAAAGTCGCAGTTGAGCAGATGCGTTATTGCAATCAAAAGAGTGATGGTGGGATTTTGTATGCCGTTTTCAATCTTGCACAGTGAAAAAACGCTTATATCAATGTTAAGTGACTGAAGTTCGGCAACAAAATCATTCTGCCTTATATTGTGCTGTTTGCGCAGCCGCTTTATATTTGATCCAATAATAGTGTTGTCGCCGGTCTGTATAATGCGGTGTTCTTTCCTCATATGTGTCCTCCTTTTCAGGAGTATTCCCTCCCATGTTTAAAATATTTTAAGCAAATTGCAGAGAAAATAATTGCGTGACACTGCAAGCGTATATTTTTTTCATTTTGGAAATACAGGCTGACAGAACGGAGAGAAAAGCCTTTATAAAGGTTCAGAATTTATGGCTGCAAGCTGCCGCCTTATAGATGCATAAGATGTTTGGGCATATGTGCAGCAGCGCTGGTTGCCAAAATGGAGAATGCGGTTTCCGGCATCAATGTAATCAATGGCGGTGAGGTTTGCGATGGTGGAAGAACGGACCAGCAGGAAACGGGAGTCAAGCTTTTGGATCAGCTCCTTGATGGTCGAGCGGATGGAAAAATCGTCACAGGTGCAGGAGATGGTGCAGTTGTGAGAGCCTTTGTTTGTCTCAATAAAGCAGATATCTGAAAAGTCGATCAGGTGAGTGATGCCGGCATAACGGATGCATAATTTGGGACTGGCATTGAGGCAGTGGCTGCTGAGAAGGCTGAAAATAGAATTAAGCTGAGGACTGGGGTCTGCACAGGAGAGATTGATATAGCCTAATATGGGGCATGCGTGATCCTCATTTAGCAAAACGGCCGCATATTCGTCAGAAAAGGCGATAACGCCGGTGATAAACGATGGAACATAATGCTGCAATACGGCAATAGTCTTTAGAATATCAGGATAAGAGCGCGTGTCTATTATGATATAGTAATGGCCTGCCGGAAAAGGATGCGAGCGGACATCTGCCAGCGTCAGCGGATGCATGCTGTACATGGACAGGCAATGGCTGTAACCCTGCCAGATCAGATCATCCATCTTGAGAAGCAGATCATTGTAAACAGTTCCCTGTTCGGATAGAATAAAGATATGCAAAATAATTCCCCCTTTCATATGGAAATTAAATTTTTTGAATATTAAAATAATAAAGAATAGCGGAAAGGAAAATTGCCGGAAGTCACAACTTAAAGCAAAACCGGCATGGAATGCGGCAATAGAGTTTAGACACAGATAAAATATAAAATGCGGAAACTCCAATTCATAAATTCATTTACTAATGTTAAAGATGTTGTTATAATAGAGGCAAATAATGACAAGGTAAAAAGGCAGGGAAGATACCGATGGAAAGAGAAGCGGGACAACTTAGAAGCTTGCTGCTTGATGAAGGTGAAAACACGGAAGGGCAATACCGCAAAATGTGCGCAGTCGTGCAGGATCTGGTATACCGTCTGGTGCATCAGGTTTATCAGGATGAGGAAACATGCGGCAAAGTCATGGAAGCTATCATGCTGAAAATGTATGAGTGCCGGTATGAATATGACAAACAGCTCAACCCATACATCTGGGCGGCCACGTTTACAACAACGGCATTGTATAAGATATGCCATAAAAGGCACGGCGAGCTGTTTTCCTATAATACGGAGATTGTTGAATATTCATATAATGTTATCAGCGAGGATGCGATCGGCATGGAATGCGCGCGGTATTTTAACCAGGCGTACAGGCCGAAAAGCAAAGAGGCTGATTATGATGTGTTCAACCAGATGACGAAAGGGCAGATAATCCTGTATCAGCTCTTTATGCTTGAAAGATGCAGCGTTGATGAGATAGAGGAGCTGCTCTCAGTGGACAGCTTATTTATCATGAGCGAGCTGGGCGTGATACGCAATCTGATACTTGAGGCATACAGCAGTTTGCAGAAAGAAACGGCAGAAGAAGATTCCGATGGGAAAACAAATGGGAAGAAAGCTGTATCTCCGCTTGGACAGGACGGCAGCATAAAAACTTTATTGAAAAATTTTTATGAGCGCATCATAACAGATAAAAGGCTTATGGCAGCCAATATCGGAATATTTTCGGCAGCAGCAATTCTGCTTGTATGCCTGCTGGTAAAAGCGGCCGGAGGCTGGAATGCAGCCAGGCGCGGAGAAAAAGAAGTGGTCGTAAAGCCATCATCATATGCGGCAACAGCAGGCAGCAATAGAACACAGGCGCCAACAAAGGCCGGAGCAGGCAGTACTGAGGAAACAAAAACGGAAGAGACGGAACCGGAGACAACAGCAGAGGAGACGCAAACTCCGAATCAGCAGATACCGGCGGTACAGCCTCCGGTGCCGCAGACTCCGGCAACACAAACCCAGGCGCCGCAAACCCCGGCAACGCAGGCGCCAACGGAACAGCCTCCGACACAACGGATTCCGCCGCAGCCAGACAATCCGCCGACCGAAGCTCCAACGGAAGCTCCGACCGAAGCTCCAACGGAGGCGCCGACCGAAGCTCCAACGGAAGCTCCGACTGAGCCGCCGACCGAAGAACCGGATGAGCCATCGCAGGAGGAAACATCGGAAGCCGATACGGAATCGGAGGAAGACAGCGGGAGCGGTGATGAGGAATCCTCGCCGGATGAATGAAATGTATGAGGGGAATGCTGTAAATCACAAGAAAAGCGGCTTGTGCGCCGTGTTGCAATTCAAATGGAAGTATGGTATCATTACCCAAACAAATTACGGAGGAAACGGATGAAAGTTGTTTTGTTAGCAGGCGGTTTTGGAACGCGTATCAGCGAGGAAAGCCACCTGAAACCGAAGCCGATGATCGAGATCGGGGGAAAACCGATCCTTTGGCATATCATGAAAGAATATTCCCACTATGGATATAATGACTTTATTATTTGCTGCGGATACAAACAGTATGTTATCAAAGAATGGTTTGCTGACTATGCGCTTCACAATTCTGATGTGACATTTGATTTTACGCAGGGCGGCAAGATGACAGTCCATAATAATTTCAGCGAGCCGTGGAAAGTAACGCTTGTTGATACCGGACTTAACACGATGACAGGCGGCCGCGTCAAGCGCATACAGCCGTATGTCGGCGATGAGACGTTCATGCTGACTTACGGTGACGGAGTCTGTGATATTGACATTAACAAACTGGTAGAATTTCACCGTTCTCATGGCAGGATCGCGACCATGACGGCCGTAAGCGTTGGCCAGCGTTTCGGCGTGCTTGATATCACAAAGGATAATACGATTCAGTCATTCCGGGAAAAACAGGATGCGGACGGAAGCAGGATAAATGCCGGATATATGGTGCTTGAGCCAAAGATATTTGATTTTATTGAAGGCGATTCGACAGTATTTGAGAAACAGCCTTTGGAAAAATGTGCGGCATTGGGCGAGTTAAAGGCATATAACTATAACGGATTCTGGCAGTGCATGGATACAAAGCGTGAGATGGAAAAGCTGGAAGCACTCTGGCAGTCGGGTGAAGCGCCATGGAAATCCTGGAAATAGGACGGTTCGGCGCTCATGAGCCGGAGAGTAAATGATAGAGAGGCATAAGATTGAATATGGATTTAAGTTTCTATAAGGGCAAGAAAGTCCTGATAACAGGGCATACAGGATTTAAAGGTTCATGGTTATGCAGGATTTTGGTAAATTCAGGCGCACAGGTGACAGGGTATGCACTGAAGCCGCCGACAACGCCGGATCTGTTTTCCATGTCAGGCGTGGAGGGGCATATTGAGTCAGTAATTGGCGATATACGCGATCTTGAGCATTTAAAGCAGGTATTTGAATCGGCGCAGCCGGAGATAGTCTTCCATCTGGCAGCACAGCCGCTGGTGAGGGATTCCTATAAAAATCCTGTGTATACGTATGAGACGAACGTGATGGGAACGGTAAACATCTGCGAGTGCGTGCGTCTCAATCCATGCGTGAAGTCATTTTTAAATGTAACTACAGACAAGGTATACGAAAACAGGGAGTGGTGCTGGGGTTATCGCGAGGATGAGCCGCTGGATGGTTATGATCCGTATTCAAACAGCAAATCCTGTTCAGAACTGGTAACTCACAGCTATATCAATTCGTTTTTTAATAATATGGAAGTGGCGGTGTCAACGGCGAGAGCCGGAAATGTAATCGGCGGAGGAGATTTTGCGGCAAACCGTATCGTACCGGATTGCGTGCGCGCGGCTATGGAAAATAACAAGATTATCGTGCGCAACCCGTATTCCACGAGGCCGTACCAGCATGTGCTTGAACCGCTGGCCGCTTACCTTATGATTGCAATGAAGCAGTATAGCGATAAAAAATATGCAGGATTTTACAACGTGGGGCCGGATGAATGCGACTGCGTTACGACAGGCAGGCTGGTCGAGATGTTCTGCCTGAAGTGGGGCAGCGGATTGTCATGGGAAAACCATAGCGATGGAGGGCCGCATGAAGCCAATTTCTTAAAGCTTGATTGCTCAAGGCTTAAAACTGTGTTCGGCTGGCAGCCGCGGTGGAATTTTGAGACAGCGATCGAAAAGGCTGTCGAATGGACGAAAGTCTATGCAGCAGGCGGAGATGTGGCTGCATGCATGGATCAGGAGATAAAAGAATTTTTTGAAGGGTAGGATTAGAGCCATGTTTGAAAATATGAGTGAATCAGAGGCACGGGAGGAGATTTTGTCCTATGTTGATGAGTACTGCAAAAAGTACCACGCAAGGAAAGAGTATAAAGAAGGCGATCGCATTTCCTATGCGGGACGCGTTTATGACAGCAGCGAAATGAAAAATCTGGTGAACAGCTCACTGGAATTTTGGCTTACATCGGGGCATTACACGGAAGAATTTGAAAAAAAGCTGGCTGAATATCTTGGCGTAAAGTACGTGTCAGTGGTCAACTCCGGATCCTCTGCCAATCTGAATGCATTTATGGCGCTGACATCACCGCTTTTGGGAGACAGGCGCATACGCAGGGGAGATGAGGTTATTACAGTGGCGGCAGGATTTCCAACGACTGTAACGCCTATTATCCAGTATGGTGCAGTTCCGGTTTTTGTGGATGTAACCATACCTCAGTACAATATCTGTACAGACATGCTTGAGGAGGCGCTTTCTGAGCGGACAAAGGCAGTCATGCTTGCCCATACTCTGGGCAATCCGTTTGACCTGGCAGCAGTAAAAGAATTTTGCGACAAGCATGGGCTTTGGCTTGTGGAAGATAACTGCGATGCGCTCGGGTCAACATATATGCTCAATGGCGAGGAACGCTATACGGGCACGATCGGCGATATAGGCACAAGCAGCTTTTATCCGCCTCATCATATGACAATGGGCGAGGGCGGTGCGGTATATACTGACAATCCGCTTCTGAATAAGCTGATAAGGTCGTTTAGGGACTGGGGGCGCGACTGCGTATGCCCGTCCGGAATGGACAACCTCTGCGGCCATCGTTTTGACAGGCAGTATGGGGAACTGCCGCTGGGATATGACCATAAATATGTATATTCCCACTTTGGCTATAACCTCAAGGCAACTGATATGCAGGCGGCAGTCGGCTGTGCTCAGCTTGAGAAATTCCCGGGGTTCGTAGAAAAGCGCAGGCATAATTTTGACCGCCTTAGAGCTGCGCTTGAGGAGGCTGAGGACAGGATTATCCTGCCGGAAGCCTGTGAAAATTCAAAACCAAGCTGGTTTGGCTTCCTGATTACCGTAAAGGAAGGAATTGACCGTAACAAGGCAGTTGCATATATCGAGGATCATGGCGTACAGACAAGAAACCTGTTTGCAGGAAACCTTATCAAGCATCCGTGCTTTGACGAGATGCGCGAACGCGGAGAGGGATTCCGGGTTGCAGGCACGCTGGAAAATACAGACCGCATTATGCGCGATACTTTCTGGGTAGGCGTATATCCGGGCATGACCGACCAGATGATAGACTATATGGCAAAGACCATCAAGGAGGCTATCCGCCAGTAAATGCGGCATCGTCAGGCATAATTCGCCGCTGCAGCATTTGAATTAACCGGCGGGAACAGAAAATGAATGAAATACAGGGCAGAGGGACGAAGGGAAAAAAAGAAAAGCTTTGTGCGCTTTTCGTACAGTTTGTAAAATTTGGACTTGTTGGCGTATCAAACACATTAGTGTCCGGCGCAGTATACTTTTTATTTAACAGCGTATTCTTTCCCGGCGTATGGCTGCTTGCCAGTATAGTAAGCTGGCTTATAAGCGTTTTAAACGCCTATCTGTGGCAGAATATATTTGTGTTCAGGCAGGACGAGAGCAAACAGAAGCGCATATGGTGGCATACGCTTATAAAAACTTATATGAGTTACGCTTTTACAGGGCTGTTCCTGAACAATGTACTGTTATGGATATGGGCGGATGTGATTGATATCAGCCGCTATTGCGGTTCCTTAATCGCATTTTTCGCATCTGTCCATATTGGATTTTTAGGCGATCCGAAAACATTTTCCAGCAATATGGGCTGGTTTATAAATATGTTCATCTCGATACCTCTGAATTTTATCATCAACAAATTTTGGGCATACAGGCAAAAGTAAACGGCACCCCGGTCCTGATGGACTGGGGCGCCATGTTTAGGGCAAAAATATAAAGGAGGCGCTATGAAAGTAAAAGTATCGTCATATGTGGCGCAGTTTTTGGCAGACCATGGAATCACGCATGTGTTTACTGTCACCGGAGGCGGCGCAATGCACTTGAATGACAGCCTGGGCCATCAGGAAGGGCTTACATGCGTATACAACCATCACGAACAGGCTTCTGCCATTGCGGCGGAGAGTTATGCCAGGATCCATAATAAAATAGCGGCGCTGTGCGTTACAACAGGGCCGGGCGGCACCAATGCCATGACTGGCGTTGTGGGCGGCTACCTGGATTCCATA
>CANRBP010000059.1 GCA_947628875.1 uncultured Lachnospira sp. | reverse complement strand
CTACAAACGGCCTAAAACCGATTCCCTGCACCATGCCTGTCACAATTACTTTTTGTGTAACCTTCCCTGACATAATTCTCCTCTTTGCAATGCAAAGCATTTAATGCCTACATCGCACATTCAATGCTGTTTAACAAAACCTCCTGGCCGCTCTCGGTCGGATTTCCTTCCGTGCCGCACTTAGGGCACTTGTAGTTTAGCAGCTGTTTTTCAAAAATTTCGCCGCATTTTGGGCATTTAAGCGAACTCCTTGCCACTGTGACATTGAAAACGGCGCCCTCACAGGCTGTACCGGCAGCCGCTTCATCAAAATAATTTTTGACAACTTCCGGCGAATAACCTGAACTTTCGCCAAATGTCACATTTAACGCAGTGACCCTTGCTGCTCCGCGCTCTTTGGCCTCCCTGCTGGCCTGCTCCACCCACTCTACGGCTTTATGGTACTCATGCATTTTTCTGTCCTCCTGCCTGTTTCTGTTCCGCCGGCTTTTCTGCCTTCGGCGCCGGCGGCTTAACAAACCTATCCGCCTCTTTCTTCATCTGCGGTTCGGTGTATCCCGGCACAATAGAAAGGCATTTCTTAGGGCAGCCGTTTACGCAATAACCGCACTGCACGCAGTCAAACCTCATTATCTCCCAGGTTCCGGACGCCCTGTCAACCTTAATCGCACGCGGCGGGCAATTTCGCATGCACATGCCGCAGAAAATACAGTCGTCTATGTTTATCTCGACATGTCCCCTTGTACGTTCCGGGTAAACTTTCGGCTGTTCCGGATATTGTATAGTAGCCGGTTTTGAAAAAAGATTTTTCAAAGCCATACCTGTAAAACTCATTATACTTGACATATTCAGCCTCCATTTTTTATCGCTCGGTACAACTGATGCACGGGTCAATAGTCAATATCAGAATCGGCACATCGGCATACTGAGCTCCCTTCAGCGTCTGCAGCATTGCCGGAAGATTTGCAAATGTAGGAGTGCGCACACGCATTCTGTCCAAAAACTTTGTGCCATTCGCACGAACGTAATAAAATGCCTCGCCCCTCGGCTGCTCCACGCGCATGAAAAATTCGCCGTCCGGATTTCCCTTAACAGCTGCCGCTATCTCCCCGTCCGGGATTTTTGCAGCCGCCTGACGGATTATATCAATAGACTGGAATATCTCGCCGATACGAACCTGGCAGCGCGCATAGCAGTCGCAGTCATTGCTGGTGATTATCTCAAAATCCAGATCGCCGTATGCGGCATAGCCTGTTTTGCGCATGTCGATCGCATAGCCGCTTGCACGCATCATAGGCCCAACCGCGCCGCGCTTGAGCGCATCTTCAGGCGAAAGGATCCCGACGCCTACCATTCTGCTCTTAACAGTATAATCATTTAAAAAGATATTAGTCGTCTCCCTCAGTTCTTTTTCCATGCCATCAAGGATCTGAACAAAATTTTTCAGCATATCAGCAGGCATATCTTTAAGAACGCCGCCTATCTTGTTTACAGAAAAAATAACGCGGCCGCCGGTTGAAATTTCAAACATATCAAGGATTTTTTCACGGAGGCGCCAGCTATGCATGAAAAGCGCCTCAAAACCAAATGCGTCCGCCAGCAGTCCCAGCCAAAGCAGGTGGCTGTGCAGCCTTGACATTTCACACCAGATAGTGCGCAGGTATTTTGCCCTGTCAGGCACTTCAACATTCATGATGTTCTCGACAGCGTTGCAGTAACCCATGCCGTGCATGAATGAACAGATTCCGCAGATGCGCTCTGTCACATAAACCATCTCGTTATAATCTTTTTTCTTTACCAGTGTCTCCAGCCCTCTGTGCACATAGCCGATTGATGGAACCGCCTCAACGACAACCTCATCTTCAAGAACCAGATCCAGGTGAATCGGCTCCGGCAGAACCGGATGCTGCGGTCCAAACGGAACAACGCTTCTTTTTGCCATTTTACTGTCCCTCCTTCACAAAAGGCGTTTCTTCATTGATGCGGTACAGCTTATTCTTATAATCCGTACCCAATATTCCCATGACGCCTATATATTCCATATTGACGCCAAAAAGCTCTTTCATTTCATTTTCATACAGAAAAGCTGATTTGTAGACAGGCGTAATGCTCGGGACAACCTCGTCTTTTGCTATCACGATCCTGTAATGCACGACCTCATATTCACGCGCAAAGGAATAGCTGAGTTCATAGCTGTCGCCCAGATATGTGCAGCACGCCTGCGCGATGCGCCAGCCGCCCTCACGCCTGCTCATTGCAGTCGGCAGCAGCTCTTCGAGCGGAATTTCTATAATATTCTGACCATTATTTTCCATTTCTGCCTCCATTCTTACACAACCTTCTCTTTCTGTGCAGTTTTCCCAAATTCTGCCTGCTGCCCTTTCTTTTTTGCCTTCTTGTATGCCAGATAATCTTCATGTTTCTGCTGGAACAGCGCAATCGCCTTCACAACCCCATCAATAATGGACTCCGGCCTTGCCGCGCAGCCCGGCACATAGATGTCTACCGGTATAGTAGTGTCAACGCCGCCCTTGATGTTATAGCACTCTTTGAAAATGCCTCCCGTGCAGGCGCATGTTCCTACTGCTACAACAACCTTCGGGTCAGGCATCTGAGAATAAATCTGCTTGACGACCGCCTCATTCTGGCTGTTGATGCCGCCTGTAATCAATAATATATCCGCATGCATCGGATTTCCGGTATTGACTACGCCAAAGCGCTCCACGTCATATACCGGAGTCGTGCAGGCTAAACCTCTATATCGCAGCCATTGCAGCTTGAACCATCATAATGAAGCATCCATGGCGATTTATGCATATTTTTCATATTGCCTCCATTCCCGGTTTACCGTATCAAATCCAATATAAACAGGTTCAGGCCGCCTGTGATAAGCGTCATCCCCCATGCCATCTTGAGCATGAGCTGCCACTTTACGCGCGCGCTCACGTTGTCAATCAGTATCTCAATAAAATATACCACTGCTATCGCTATAACCGCTGCCAGATAGCTCCATGGGTTTGAGCTGACGAAAAACAAGCCGACTACGCCGAGAAGGAATACGTTCTCATACCACTCTGCCAATTCTGTCAGCGCATACTGCAAGCCGACCATTTCAGTCGTCACGCCTTTGACAACTTCCTGATGCGCATGGTGTGATGTGCTAAGGTCAAACGGCGATTTTCTGAACTTTATCGTCAGAATGAACACAAACCCCAAAAAGAATCCCGGAGCAAACAGGATAGTCGGCCTGTCAGACTGTACTATCTCATATACCTTGAAGGAATCAGATGCCAGGTAAAAGCCAACCGCCGTCAGCAGCACCATAGGCTCATACGACATTATCTGAATCAGTTCCCTGTGAGAACCCATCGTGCTGTACGGCGAATGTGTCGATGTTGATGCAAGCAGCAGAAACATGGACGCTGTAGACATAGCGAAGAAACACATCAGTATATCACAGCCGCTGAAAAACAGTGCGCCGGTAAATACCATGAACAAAAAATATGATGTCACCAGAAGCAGCTGCAGGTTGTTGACAGCAAGAAGCTGCTTTTTTACAAGCTTTGCCACATCATAAAACGGCTGCAGTATGCTTGGTCCTTTGCGCCCCTGCATCCTTGCCGAGATCTTCCGGTCGATTCCCTCAAGCAGTCCGCCAATAAGCGGTGCTGCCAGCACAAATAATATGCCGGCAATAACGCGCTGCATGAAATATGTAATTTCAATCATCGAATTGCACCTCCTAATACAACGCCGAGAAAGACGATTATAATAAGCGTACCAAGGATAATGGACGGCAGCATCAGTTTCTTTTCGCCAAGCCACTCTTCCATATACCAGTTTGACACATGAAGTTCCATTTCTTCTCCAAAGGAATCGATAAAGCTTTTATTGTCACCAACATTGATACCGCCCATGTATGCGATAACGTCATATTTTTTCCTCTGTCTTGTAACTGCGTAGATTAACAGCGGCACAATAAAGATAGCCACTGCCATTATTATCATTACTACCATGTTGCCCTCTGTTATCACCGTTACCGATGTTCCAAAAAGCTCTTTCGTCAGCGGCTCAATCATAAAATACGAAATTGCCGGGAAAAACAGGCAGAGCAGGATAATAGACGCCGCATGGAAGAACAGGGACGCATATTCACTGCGCTGCGTGACGTCATTCTCTCTTTTTTCATTGAATCCAAGGATCTTTGCCATCCATTTTGTCCAGTAAAATACTGTTGTCGCACTGCCGAATACAATAAACAGAACCATGATCGTGCTCTTTACATCAACAAATGCCTTCAAAGCCGCCCACTTGGATATAAGCATTCCAAACGGCGCAAGGAACATTCCGGCAATGCCTATCAGCAGTACAAGCGCAAGCTTTGGCAGACGTGTTGCAAGGCCCTGCATATCCTCTATGTCCCTGCTTCCTGTCGCATTCTCAATAGCACCAACGCACTGGAAAAGAACCGACTTTGATACGGCGTGGAACAAAATCAGGAACAAAGCCGCCCATACAGTCTCCTGCTTGCCCATGCCGGCGCAGGCCGTAATCAGGCCAAGGTTGGATATTGTTGAATATGCAAGCACCTTTTTTCCATCGCTCTGCGCAATCGCCAGCAGCGAACCGACAAAAAATGTAAAGCCGCCAATAAGGTATACCATCTCGCCTACGCTGTTGCCGCTCATGGCAACGGAAATGCGGATAAGCATGTAAACGCCAGCCTTAACTATCGTTGCGCTGTGCAGCAGCGCTGAAGACGGCGTCGGCGCAACCATCGCACCCAGCAGCCAGCTGGAAAACGGCATCTGCGCAGACTTTGTCAGTGCGGCAAACGCCAGCATGGCAATCGGCAGAAGATTTCCCGGATCCGCGCCAAGCGCTACAAGGACGCCATTATCAATAATATCGTAAAGGTTAACCGTATGCTGCATACAAGCCGCATACACAATAGCTATCGCAATGCCGAGGCCGCCAAGAAGGTTCATCCACAATGCCCTGAATGAATTATTGACTGCTTCCTGCGTTTGCGTGTAGCCGATCAGCAAAAACGAGCATACGCTGGTCGTCTCCCAGAAAAAGTCCAGCCAGAGGATATTCATGGAAGTCACAAGACCATACATTGCGCCGTAAAACACAAAAATCATTGCAAAGAAAAAGCGCCTGCGATCGCCAACTTCTTTGTGGTGCATATGATAGCCGCGCATGTAGCCTACCGCATATACGCCGATCAGAACGCCGATGATGCCGATGATCAGAAGCATGATGATCGTAAGCCAGTCAACACGCATATGATGGCTCTCTGCCACCTCCGGTCCAAACAATTCTACCCACGCGACCATCAGCGTCTGCACAATTGAAAGCACCGAGATGATTGTTTTGTGATGTTTGACGCTCAGCCATATCACCAGAAACATCAGAAAAAAGTCGCCGCCAAGAACCAGGTAATTCAGCACCTCTGATGCCGGCAGGTCAAATGTAACCGTCTGACGGCTGCCAAACCAGATCACCGCCGCTGCAACGGACAGGATCAAAAGCACAAGTCCACCAAGGTAGACAATTTTCCCCCTGACCTTGTCGCTGGTGACAAACGCGAGCAGCAATGCCACCACGAAAGGCAGGCCGATTAATAATGTAATTACGTTTTCCATTCCTTTCTGCCTCACAATTTCTTTAGATTTATCGTTTTGTGTTCCTGGCTATATACCCATTATTATTAATAGGTAAAAACACAACTATATTTATAGCACCATTTTGTCAATTTGTTAACAAATAGTTTTTATTTTTTGCCTTTGTTTTAAAAAAAATACATGGGGTGCAGGGCATGGACTGATCCTAACTCTGCACCCCATTGAATCGGGTCATCTGAATATTGTATTCAGTGTTTTCTTTTTCTGAGCTTCAATTCCGGCATCAGCGCTGAGACAGTCGTATTCTCCGGTATTGATTTTGTGATAAATGTATTGCCTGCAATAACGGCATGATCGCCTATGACTGTATCGCCGCCGAGAACTGTGGCATTTGCATAAATAACTACATAGTCTCCAATTGTAGGATGGCGCTTAACGCCAGCCAGCGCCTGCCCTTTCATGGTTGACAGCGCGCCCAGCGTTACTCCCTGGTATATTTTAACATGGCTTCCGATCTCTGTAGTCTCTCCGATAACTATGCCTGTTCCATGATCGATAAAGAAATATTCGCCTATCTTCGCACCCGGATTGATGTCGATTCCCGTCTTGCTATGGGCATGTTCCGTCATAATCCTCGGAATATACGGAACTTTCATCTCATACAGGACATGCGCGATCCTATAGACATAAATCGCATAAATGCCCGGGTAAGAAAATATGATATCCTCCTTGCTTCCTGCTGCCGGATCGCCCTGCAGTTCCGCCTCTAAATCCTTAAATATCATCTGCTGTATCTCAGGCAGCCTGCCGATAAATTCAAGCGTTATCTCTTCGCTTTTGCTTTCAATTTCGCCATAGCCTGCATCCTGCAAATCCATGCCGTTTGCATCTTTTTTGCGCTTGAACATAAAGGCAATGCGTATCTGCTTAAACAGCTTTTCATAAATACCTGCAAGCGTGCTCCCGGCAAAATCATCAAGCGCTACATACGCGGTATTTTCTGTTCCGAAAAAACCCGGGAATATAATCCTCCTGATCTCCTGAATAATGTCTACAATTTCAGAGCGTTTCGGCAGTTTTTCTCCGATATCCATCTCAAAAATACTCTGGTTTTTGTAATTATCCTCTAATTTTTTTGCCGTCTCACTGATTTTCTTTTTAATATCCATCGCAATTCTCCCACTTCATTATTCTGCATCCATAAGCGCTTTTTCTATTCCATACTTTTTGGCTAGTGAATCCATTGTTCCATCTTGCTTTACAGTTTTAAAAAATTCATTTACTTTATCTGTAAGATCCGACCCCATCCGGAATCCTACGCACAAAACCTCTTCATTTAATGATATCTCAAAAGACAGGTTTTCAAATTCATGGCCGTCACCCGTACACCCGGCAGCCATAATCTGGTCAACCACTGCGGCATCAGCCTTGCTGCTGCTGACGTTCTGCACGGCATCTTTCTGCGTTTCATACGCCGTATACCTGTATTTCTTTTCTTTCAGCAGTTTTTCGCCTGCGCTTCCCTCCTCAGCCGCAAACAGCAGATTCTGCATCTGCTCGATTTTGCTGTATTTTTCCAAATTTTTCTTATCCATAACGACTACCTGGGAATTGAAAAGATACGGTTCTGAGCAGGAAATTTCCTTTTCCAGCTCCTGCGTCCTTGTCATGCCGTTCCAGATACAGTCTATCTCTCCGGAGTTCAGCAAAGCTGTCTTTTTATCCCAGTCGATTTTAACAAGCTCTACCTCCACGCCTAAACTCTCTGCAAACGCCTCTGCCATCTCTGCATCAAATCCTGTCCATTTTCCAGCTTCTTCATAGTCCAGCGGCGCAAAT
This sequence comes from uncultured Lachnospira sp., assembly GCA_947628875.1. Lineage (GTDB taxonomy): Bacteria > Bacillota > Clostridia > Lachnospirales > Lachnospiraceae > Lachnospira. The sequence goes on along the minus strand of CANRBP010000059.1, from coordinate 2,479 downwards.
TCCGTCACCCCTACTATCATAACGCCTTTTGACTGCACATATTTGCAGTCCGACTGCATTCCCAGAGGAACAGAAGACGGCTGTTTCTTTCCGCAGCCGATGGCCTGTACGAGCAGCAAAGCCGCCAAAATCATAACAAACTTTTTCATTTTAATCCCCATTCCGGAGCGTTTTACGCAACGGGGCAACGCGAATCTCAAATTCGCGTCTGCCATCAGGGGAATTTGTGACGCTCCGGCACAAATTCCCGTGTGAAAAATAAGCTATCGAGCTTATTTTTCACACTAATCCTAATATTACAACCTCCATGCCTTTTGCCGCTTCGTCATTTACAGAATCCAAAAACTTCCTGCCCCACGGCTGTCACGATTGCCGGTGATAATATTTTTCTTTATCTTCCTCTGTTATCCTGCGCATAACCCTGCACGGATTTCCAACAGCCACGCTGTCATCTGGAATATCTTTTGTGACTACGCTTCCGCTTCCGATAACAGTATTATTTCCGATAGTCACTCCCGGCATTACCTGTACTCCTGCCCCAAACCACACATTATTTCCGACTGAAATAGGATAGGCATACTCTAATCCCTGATTTCTTCTTTCATAATCTATCGGATGGCCTGATGTATGGAAACCGCAATTCGGGCCTATAAAAACATTGTCTCCAAAAACGGCTTTTCCGGCATCTAGGATAACCAGGCCGTGATTTGCATAAAAATTTTCGCCTACCTCAATACGGCTGCCGTAATCGCACCAGAAATAAGGCTCAATATTAACAGATTCTCCTGTTTTTCCGATTATTTTTTTTATGAATTTTCTTCTCTTTTCCAGATCTTTGATCGGAATGCTGTTATATTCCTGACATAAGCTTTTGCACTCCAGCCTCTCATTTTCCAGCTCCCTGTCATAATTTGCATCATAAAGCATCTGCCTTTCCATTTTCTCTTTTTCAGTCATCTATATGATCCGCCTTTCCCATATTTTATAATTATGGCTCAATCACTCACTCTGCGCAGATTTCTGTTTGGCATATTGATTGCCGCTTGCTATCTGTTTTATTTGGCCTTCCTGCTTTCGCCATTGCATGTTTCTCTCAAAGACTATCATATTTTTGTAATGTAAAAATGTCAAGACAAAGTTTATTCATTCAGCTATTCAGCTTATTAAAAATTGGGTAAAAAAAAGGCGGCACGATCAATGCCGCCCGAACCTTTAATTTAGAAAATACAGTTATTTTGCTGAATTTTTTGCAGTATATTATGTATTCTTTCCACTATCAATAAGCCAATCAATAAACTCCCTGACCGCTCCCTGACCGCCGTTATTTTTGCATATATAATCTGCCGCTTCTTTTACTTCCAAGACTGAATCTCCGGGGCAGCCGACAATTCCGCATAGCGACATTGCTTCCAAATCGTTTATGTCATCTCCTATATATGCTACCTCCTGCTTTTTGTAGCCATGGGATTCCAGAAATTTCTTCAGCACGCCCGCTTTGTCGTCTGCCGCGCCTTGCAGCACATGCTCAATGTGCAGCTCTGCTGCGCGCTGTTCCACAATCTGAGACGTCCTTGATGTAAGAATGGCTGGAATGATGCCGGACTTCCGCCCATAAATGACAGCCAGCCCGTCTCTGGCATAAAATTTTTTAAACAGCTCTCCATCTGGGCCGATATTTATCGTACCGTCTGTCAGCGTGCCGTCCACATCCATGATTAGAAGCTTTATATCTGGCATAATTTTTTCCTCTCTTGCGCTAAAATTCCGTAACCTGATTCAGCAATTCCTCAACTGTTATTTCTGATTCAATCAGCCTTGTTATGCGTTCTTCATCTTCCATCTTTTCCTTTACTTTGTCAAGCACTTTTTCCTCTATTTCCTTAGGTATCACACAGACAGCTTCATTATCGCAATAAACCAGATCCCCCGGCCTTATCTCTACGCTGCCTATGCATATTGGCACGTCCGTCTGCTGGACGCGTCCCCTGCCTTTAATGTCTACCGGCGAGTATCCCCTGGCCAGGATCGGAAGTTTCACTTCCGGCAAATGGGTATAATTCGTATCCCGCGTCAGGCCGTCGATTACCACGCCCTCTATCCCCATCTGCTCAGACAGTTTTGTCATTAATTCCCCAAAATATGCAAACTCCCTGCTTCCCTCTACAATAAGCACGTCTCCTTTTTTGCACTGTCCCAGAAATGACAGTCCTGTCCGGATATTTTCGTCATCCGTATCTTTCGTTTCAATCAGAACCGTATGCGCCCTGCCCATGAAGCTTACCGTATTCTGATTCCTTGAAAAGCCTGTTATGATCTGATGCTTCCATCCCATACGGTCCATGACATCCGAAAACAGGCCGCTGCATAGTTTTTTCGTATCCAGTCCGGTCATTATTTTACCTCCCTGCCGACGGCATTTCCGATATTTTTCATTATTTCATACAGTTCCCTGAACTGTTCGAGATCCAGCGCCTGATCC
>CANRBP010000058.1 GCA_947628875.1 uncultured Lachnospira sp. | reverse complement strand
GCACTTTCTTTAGAATCAGAAGGAGAATGACAGATTTATGGAGAACAATATCACGATTGAACATAAAAGATATCCGTCTGCGAGCGGCAAATGCAATATTCATGCGGTTATCTGGTATCCGGATGCGCAAAAATATGCTCAGCCGAAAGCCATTTTGCAGATCGCGCATGGCATGATCGACTATATCGAACGCTTTGATGCGCTGGCACGCTACATGGCCGGACGCGGCTTTTTAGTAGTCGGAAACGACCACCTCGGACATGGCGAGTCAGTGGCTTCCCAGGCGGATCTGGGATATTTTGCAAAAGTTCCAAGGAGAAAGGATCCGGGCAGCTTTCTTGTTGAAGATATGCACCGCCTGACAAGGATAATGCGTACTAAATATCCTCTTCTGCCGTATTTCCTGCTGGGCCACAGCATGGGTTCATTCATGGCCAGAAGATATATAATGAAATATGGCGATGAGCTGGCAGGCGCCGTTATTCTTGGAACGGGGAACCAGCCTTTGGTAAAAGTGATGGCCGGATTAGGCGCTGCAAACATGGTTGGACTGATTAAGGGAGAACGCTATAAGAGCGTGCTGCTGGACCGCCTGATGTTTGGCGGATATAACCGCCGGATTTCATCGCCGCGCACGAAGTCAGACTGGCTGACAAGGGATAACCGCATAGTAGACGCTTATGTGTCAGATCCAAAATGCAGCTATATTTTTTCAGTGAACGCCTATAGGGGATTGCTGCATACGCTTTTGTACATAAAGAAGAAAAAGAATATCCGTAAAATACCGGCGCATCTGCCGTTCGTAATTGCCTCGGGCACCGCTGACCCGGTGGGAGGATACGGCAGGGCAATCAAAAAGCTTTACAAAACTTACGGTAAATATTTAGATGATGTGGAGATGTGGCTTTATGTGGATTGCCGCCATGAGCTGCACAGCGAAGTCAACCGGAATGAGATATTCGGCGACATAGCTAAGTGGCTGTCCAGGGTATGCAGCGCTCAGTCGGACGCATGATAATAAAAATATAATTAAAATAAAATGAAAAGAATTGCCGCAATCAAAAGCATTCAATGTTTTTTGATTGCGGCAGTTTGTTTTGGAAGGAGGCTTTTGGCCTCACAGAGTATTGATAAGGGTTTCGTATTTCGGCATGAGCGCAAGGCCGAGCGGATACGGGCCTGTGTGGCATGCCGTCACAACGCCGATGCGCGTGTTAAATTCTTCCGTGCTTTCCACGCACTTTATGTTATAAGTCTCCTCTACTTCTTTGCGGAACGCATCTCTTTCTTCAAATTCAATGCCGGATTCAACTGTAATAATGTAATCGGACATATCAAGATTGTTGTCAGAAAAATATTTGCCTAACAGGTTTAGGACAGTTTGCTTAGCTTTTTTGCGCGTGCGGCAGATTCCGCCAACGCTGATTTCCCCTTTTGCCATAACAATAATCGGGCGGATGCTTAAAGCTGTGCTGATTTTAACGGCTGCTTTGCCGAGACGGCCGCCTTTCTGCAGGTACTCAAGAGACTCAGTAGTAAAAAATATCCTGCCGAGCATTGTCATTTTATTAAGAACTGCGATCGTATCCTCGTAAGAAACACCAGCGTCACGCATGCGCACGGCTTCATGGACGAACAGGCTTTCAGAAGCAGAATTCATAAGGGAGTTGATAACTGTTATCCTGGCATTTGGATAATTCTCAAGTATCTGATCTTTGGCATTGCAGGCTGAGTTGTATGAGCCGCTGAAATAGGTAGTTATGCAGATGCATATCAAAGGCATATCCTGTTCAACATAAGGCATAAATACATCAATATAGTCCTGCACGCTGGGCAGTGAAGTCCTCGGAAACGATTTTTCATCGATCATGCGGCGGTAAAACTCAAAATGATCAATATCAACCTGCTCCTTAAAATAATGCTCATTGTCAAACGTAACATACAGCGGTATCAGCGTAACGTCTTTCTTATTTGCATATTCCATGACGTAGTCGCAGGCTGTGTCGCACATAATTTTAAACATTATATCGCAATCTCCTTTAAATTTGATTTTAAAAACAATAAAACATTTACTTTAATATCATAACATATGGTTTTTAAAACTACAATATAAATATTAATTTTTGCGAAAATTTAATGTTAAGTTTTTGCGAAAATTTAATGTTAAATTTTGTTAAAATTTAATTGTTCAGCTTACGTAATCTCAAGGAAGCATTCTTGAAGTTTAAGCATTTTGCATTTTATATGCGTCAAAAGCACGCATCACGGAACGTGATGTGGTGATTGCGCACAAAATTACATCTGGAAAACTAGTTTTACGAATGTAATTTCTGTGCACAATGGCAATGCTGCCGCCGCAGCATGCCCTTTTGACGCATATAAAATGCAAAATGCTTAAACTTAAATATTTTGTTGACTGTATGGCAAAATGCTGGTAGAATGCATAAGAATGGCGGCATGGTCATTTTGGTCAGCCAGATGTCCGCATGCTGCTAAAAAATATTATTCAAGAGGAGAAAAGGATTATGGAAGCGTTATTGGTTTTAGTCATTGTGGCAGCCTTGCTGGCACTTGGCTATGCGGCATTTAACTTTGTCAGCGTGAAAAAGTTAGATGAAGGTACCGATCGTATGTCTGAAATAGCAGCGGCAATCCGTGTTGGCGCCAATGCTTTTATCACATACGAGTACAAGATTATTGCAGTGGTAGTAGTCATTATAGCTATTGTATTTGCTGCAATTTTTAGCGTCCAGTATGGCATGTTCAGCTGGGAGCCGTCAGTATGCTTTATGATAGGCGTGCTGATGAGCGCATCTGCAGGCTGGGTTGGCATGAAGATTGCAACCTATGCCAATGTAAGAGTATCCAACACGGCCAGAAATACAAAAAATATCGGAGAGACTCTGAAGGTGGCACTCAAGGGCGGCTCCGTTATGGGTCTGTGCGTAGGCGGTTTTGCGCTGCTTGGCCTGTTCCTTGTATATCTGATTTTCGGTTATGGCTTGGGACTGATCGATATATCAGCATTACGGGACGGCAACCATGTGTTTACGCAGTGCTTGTCATGCTATGCGCTGGGATGCTCTATTGTAGCAATGTTCAACCGTGTCGGCGGCGGCATCTATACAAAGGCTGCTGATATGGGTGCTGACCTTGTTGGCAAGACAGAGGCGCATATTCCGGAAGATGATCCGCGTAACCCTGCAACGATTGCCGACAATGTAGGCGATAATGTAGGCGATGTCGCAGGCCTTGGCTCAGACTTGCTTGAGTCATTTGTCGGCGCTATTTCATCTGCTATTATCCTTGCAGTCAGCCTGTTCCTTTCAAATATTGCAAATAATCAGGAAGTTTCTGATACTATGATCACAAAAATGATGTACTTCCCTCTTATATTTGCATCAATCGGACTTGTTGCTTCATGCCTTGGCATCGCTTATGTGCTGCTCAAGAAAGGTTCAGACAATCCGCACAGAGATTTGAATATTTCAACATGGAGCGCGGCTGCAATTACTATTATCGGCGGATTTGCGGCAACATGGTTTATGTTCGGTGAAGAGACAGAGGCTGTTCTTGATGTCGCAGGCTTTAACATTGGTTTTATTTCACCATGGATCTCCGCATCGCTGGGCGTTATCAGCGGCGTCATAATCGGTGCGATTGCAGAATATTATACAAGTTATGATTACCGTCCTACACAGAAGATCGCTGAAAGCTCACAGGAGGGCGCAGCGCTTACGATCACGCAGGGCCTTGCAGTAGGCATGAAGTCATGCATGCTTCCGCTGATCGTTCTGGGCGTGACAACATATGTATCATATGCGGTATCCGGCATGTTCGGCATTGCAATGGCAGCTGTCGGAATGCTGTCATTTGTATCAGCAACTGTTTCTGTGGATACATACGGCCCGATTTCAGATAATGCAGGCGGTATTGCAGAAATGTCTGAGCTTGCTCCGGAGGTGCGTGAGATCACAGATAAACTTGATTCTGTCGGAAATACAACGGCGGCAATCGGCAAAGGCTTTGCTATAGGTTCCGCTTCTCTGGCTGCCCTGTCGCTGATGGTTTCATTCCTTTATGCGTTCCAGCCGGAGGGTTCAGAGCTTGAACTGAACTTTACGAACCCGTTGATTTTGGCCGGCGCACTTATCGGCGGCGCGCTTCCGTTCCTGTTCTCAGGCATGCTGATCGAGGCGGTTGCAAATGCTGCACGTAAGATGGTTGAAGAAGTAAGGCGCCAGTTTAAGGAAATTCCAGGAATCCTTGAGGGCAAGGCAAAGCCTGATTACAAGACATGCATAGAGATTTCATCTCAGGGCGCTCTGAAAGAAATGAGGATGCCTGCAATCATTTCCATTGTTTTTCCGGTTGTATCAGGCTTCCTGTTTGGACCATACTTTGTAGGCGGCCTGCTGATCGGCGCAACACTGTCTGCCATAATGCTTGCTATATTTACAGGTAACGCAGGCGGCGCCTGGGATAATGGCAAAAAGTACATTGAATCCGGTGCTATCAAGAATCAGGGCAAAGGCTCTCCTGCACACGATGCAGCTGTTGTCGGCGATACAGTCGGCGATCCGCTGAAAGATACTGTAGGACCGTCATTGGATATCCTTATCAAGATTATGTCAACAGTTTCGCTTGTTGCAGCAGTATTGTTCTACAAATATAATCTGCTGAGCCTGATTTTTAATATTAAATAATTAAAAAATTTTAAAAATTATGCCTTGCATTGCCTGTATGCGAATAAATTATGTATAGGCAATGCGGCATATGATTAAAAATATTTGCAGCGCTGCTGCAATAAAGAACACATTCAGGAATATTTGCCGCACAGGCTGGCTATAATAGCCGTTACGGCAATATTTGCAAAATTTTACAGATAGAAATGCGGCCGCAGCCAGAACAGGCAGCTGCATTTCTATCTTTTTATCAAAATAGGAGAAACCAGTATGAAGGTAAGCGTATTTTTGACAGACGGGTTTGAGACGGTTGAAGCCCTGGCGGTTGTTGATCTGCTCAGGCGTGCCGGAATCAAAACGGAGACAGTTTCAATCACTGAAAACCAGCTTGTGACAAGCGCTCAGGCAATTCCCATGATGGCGGACGCCGTTTTGCAGAAAGCGGAGCTTGAAGATGCCGATGTGCTGTTTTTGCCGGGCGGGCCGGGACATGTGCAGTATATGGAATGCGATAAATTAAAACAGCTGCTTGTGAAGCACAGCCAGGAAGGAAAGCGTATTGCGGCTATATGTGCGGCGCCGAGCGTGCTTGGAAAGCTTGGACTGCTGGAAGGGCGCAAGGCGACATGCTTCCCCGGCTATGAAAAAGATCTGCGTGGGGCAGATGTGCAGGATGCTTCGGTGCGTGTCGTGACAGACGGAAATATAACGACTTCCAGGGGAATGGGAACATCTATCGATCTGGGGCTTGAGCTTGTAAGGCTGCTTGCAGGCAAAGAAAAGGCTGATGAATTGGGGAGAACAACGCAATACTGCTGACGGGCAGCAGTTGAGCCATTTCAGGAGGAGAAGGGAGGTTTGCAACAGGGGTGGCAGACAAATGGGAGGTATATTCACAGGTAAAACAAATAGATGAGGAACGCCGGCGTAAATCGGAGAATATAAAGCGGCGGCGCAAACGCCAGATAAGGCGCATAAAGGGTCTGCTGTGCTTGCTCCTTCTGCTGTCAGTTCTTGCCATCGGCGGACTTATGGCGGCGCAAAAACGGATTGGCCAGGAGCAGGATACAGAAAATTATTTTGATGTGGCGGTTAATGCAAACGGATTGCTGGTATTGGAGTTTCCAACAGAACCGGCAGTGATCTACCCGGTAAAAAGCCTGTTTTATACAGAAGTGGGGGAAGCCGTCAAAAGTTCTTATGTGGCGCTGGTCGATGTAGATGGGGGACAGGTGATAGCTGGCAGGGATTGTGACACGCGTATTTATCCGGCGTCAATGACAAAGGTTATGACGCTTATCGTTGCTGTAGAGACATTGGAAAGCCAGGAATGCAGCCATACGTTTACAGCCGAGGAAATTTATCCGCTGGTGCAGGCACAGGCCAGCCGTGCAGGCTTTGACCCGGGGGAAAAAGTCGGGCTGACGGATCTTTTGTATGGCCTGATACTGCCATCGGGCGCCGATGCCGCAGTGGCGCTTGCCGAAATGACCGCGGGTTCTGAGGAAGCATTTGCGGAGCTGATGAACCGGAAATGCGAGGAGCTTGGACTGGCAAACACTCATTTTGTAAATTCCACCGGACTTCATGATGAACAGCAGTATACTACGCCGGTAGAAATGGCGGTTATTATGGAATATGCCATGAAAAACGAGACGTGTGCCGAAGTGCTGTCAACATACCAGTATACTACACAGCCGACAGAGCAGCATCCGGAAGGAATTCTTTTGACCAGCACGATGTTCAGCAGAATGTATGGCAATGAGGTGGAGGGCGTTACCATTCTGTCCGGCAAAACAGGGTATACAGATGAGGCTGGCAACTGCCTTGTCAGTTATGCGCAAAAAGGCGGTCATGCGTATATTGCTGTGACTGCCTATGCGGCCAACAAGTGGAACTGCATATTTGATGATTTTGAACTGTATAAAAATTATCTTTCGGCATAAGGGAGACAAAAGCCTTTGCCAGAACATTTGCTTACAAAAATTGTCATAATAATTCAAATTTTCGCGCACATACTATAACCAAGATCAGCAGCACATGCTGCGGTCTTAAAAAAATATGGGGGTGTTATTATGGCAAGTTCATCATCTAATTCATCTAGCTCATCATCCAGAACAAAGAAGCAGGCGCAGGAAGCTCTGGACAGGTTTAAGATGGAGGTTGCCTCAGAAATCGGCGTAAACCTGAAAGACGGTTACAATGGGGACCTTACTTCTGCAGAGGCTGGTTCTGTAGGCGGCAACATGGTTAAAAAGATGATCAGAAGACAGGAAGAGCAGATGTCACAGGGACAGTAACCTGGATGGCATATGCTTTGGAGGTTTTGGCAAAAGCGGCATAGTTTGAAAAAACATTGGCGCGGCCAAAGCCATTCACAGACAAAAAAGGCTTTGGCTCGGCGTAAAAACTGAATCAAAGCCTTTTTTGCGTTTAAAAGCCGTGACAGTCCGGCGCTGCATTCTGAAAAACAGCCATAAAAATAGCAAACTGAGAAAAATTTTACTGGCAATGCATAAATTACTGTGATATAATTAAAAAGTATGTACATTGTACGAAAAAACCGTTACATATATTTTAAGGAGGAATTAGCTACATGAGTTTCAAAGTTGAACAAATGGAAGAAAAGAATATGGTTAAGCTTGTTATCGAATCAACAGCGGAGGAATTTGAAGAAGGCCTGAATCATGCTTATCTTATAAATAAAAATAAAGTCAATATTCCGGGTTTCAGAAAAGGCAAGGCGCCAAGGAAGATTATTGAGAAGCTTTACGGAGCGGAGATCTTTTACGAGGATGCAGCCAATTCGATTATTTATAATACCTATGACAAGGCGGCTGAGGAGAGCGGCCTGGATATCGTATCAATGCCTAAGATCAATGTGGAGCAGCTGGAACAGGGCAAGCCGTTTATTTATACGGCTGAGGTCGCTGTCCGCCCTGAGGTTGAGCTTGGCTTATATAAAGGCGTTGAGGTGTCCAAAACAGATACAGAAGCGACAGATGCAGATGTTGATGAAGAACTTAAAAGAGTACAGGATCAAAATTCCAGGACAGTCAGCGTGGAGGACAGAGCCGTACAGGATGGCGATGTGACTGTTATTGATTATGAGGGATTTGTTGACGGCGTTGCATTTGAAGGCGGAAAAGGCGAGAACCATCCGCTTACAATTGGATCGCATACATTTATTGATACATTTGAGGAACAGCTTATCGGCATGAATATAGGCGATGAGAAGGAAGTACATGTGACATTCCCGGAGGAATATCATGCAGAGGAACTCAAAGGCAAGCCTGCTGTTTTCAAGGTTGTTGTGAAGGAAATCAAAGAAAAGCAGCTGCCTGAGCTTGATGATGATTTTGCACAGGATGTATCTGATTTTGATACGCTTGCAGAGTACAGGGAAGATTTGAAGAAGAAGATAGCTGAGCGCAAGGCAGCGGCAGCTAAGTCGCAGAAAGAGACGGAGGCGGTTGCCAAGGTTGTGGAAAATTCCAAGATGGATATCCCGGAGGCGATGATCAATTCACAGGTAAACAGAATGGCTGAAGATTTTAAACAGAGGCTTCAGCAGCAGGGACTGTCATATGAGCAGTATTTCCAGTATACCGGACTGACGCCGGAGAAGATCATGGATGAGATGAGGCCGGAGGCTTTGAAGCGCATCCAGAACAGCCTGGTGCTTGATGCTATTGCAAAGGCGGAAAACATTGCTGTAACGGACGATGAATTTAATACAGAACTCCAGAAGATGGCTGATATGTATAAGATGGAGCTGGATAAGGTAAAAGAGATGATGGGCGAGAATGAAGAAAAGCAGATGCGTGAGGACATTGTTATCCAGAAGGCAGTAGAACTGGTAGTTTCCTCAGCAGTAGAAGCATAAGTGATAAAATTTGGCAAATAATCACTGGTAGGAGGTTTGAAGTTATGAGTTTGGTGCCTTATGTCATTGAACAGAACAGCCGCGGAGAACGGTCGTATGATATTTATTCAAGGCTCTTAAAGGAGCGGATTATTTTTCTTGGCGAGGAAGTGTCTGATGTGACAGCGAACCTTGTCGTTGCACAGATGCTGTTTTTGGAATCAGAGGATCCGAACAAAGATATACATCTGTATATTAACAGCCCGGGCGGTTCAGTTTCTGCGGGTTTTGCCATTTATGATACGATGCAGTATATAAAGTGCGATGTATCAACCATATGCATGGGATTGGCGGCGAGCATGGGCGCTTTCCTGCTTTCCGGCGGCGCAAAAGGAAAAAGGTATGCGCTTCCGAACGCTGAGATCATGATACATCAGCCATCTGGCGGCGCAAGGGGCCAGGAGACAGAGATCCGTATAGTAGCCGAAAATATCATGAAAACCAGAAACAAGTTAAACCAGATTTTGGCGGCAAATACAGGCAAATCGGTGGAAGAGATAGCGCGTGATACAGAGCGCGACAATTATATGACTGCGCAGGAGGCGCTTGATTACGGTTTAATCGACAGCGTGGTCGAAAAGAGGTAGTTTGAGGTTTTATTTTAGGAGGGTGTATGGCAGGTAGAAATATGGACGACAGACTTAGATGCTCTTTCTGTAATAAGACGCAGAACCAGGTGAAAAAACTGATCGCAGGACCAAATGGCGCATATATCTGCGATAATTGCGTCGGCATATGCAGCGATATACTGGACGAAGAATTTGAAGAAGAGGAAGAGGCAACGGGACTGGATATAAACCTTATTAAGCCGAAGGAAATCAAAGAATTCCTGGATGAATATGTTGTAGGCCAGGATGAGGCCAAAAAAGTTCTGGCAGTTGCAGTATACAACCACTACAAGCGGATCCTGTCAGGGAAAAAGTTAGATGTGGAACTTCAGAAAAGCAACATTCTTATGCTTGGCCCGACAGGTTCAGGAAAGACATTCCTTGCCCAGAACCTTGCGCGGCTGCTGAACGTGCCGTTTGCGATAGCTGACGCCACAACGCTGACAGAGGCCGGGTATGTGGGAGAAGATGTGGAAAACATTCTCCTTAAGCTGATTCTGGCGGCCGACGGGGATATTAAAAAGGCGGAAAAGGGCATAATCTATATAGACGAGATAGACAAGATAACAAAAAAGGGCGAAAACGTTTCGATAACGCGCGACGTGAGCGGCGAGGGCGTTCAGCAGGCGCTGCTCAAAATTCTTGAAGGCACGGTCGCTTCCGTTCCGCCGCAGGGCGGCAGAAAGCATCCGCAGCAGGAGTGTTACAGAATCGACACCTCGAATATCCTCTTTATATGCGG
>CANRBP010000057.1 GCA_947628875.1 uncultured Lachnospira sp. | reverse complement strand
GCTGTAGCGTATTTTTGCCTGCACATGCCTTTCGCCTTCCAGTCCTGCAACAGCCATAAAGTTTAATCCGCTGGCATATGCCCGTCTGGAAAACACATCCTGGCCGCCGCCAAGGACGACCTCGTTTGATTCAGGCCTGATGGCCGCAACGTAAAGAGGCTTATCGGCTGATATGCCCAACCCCTTCCGCTGCCCGACCGTATAGTGGATAATGCCTTTATGCCTGCCGAGGCAGCGCCCGTTCATATCCACGAAATTTCCGGGGACGGCTGCCGTATTTGACTCGCGCTCAATAAATGAGGCGTAGTCATTGTCAGGTATAAAGCAGATCTCCATGCTGTCCGGTTTGTGCGCGACCCGGATACCTGTATCTTCGGCAATTTTGCGGATCTCTTCCTTCGTGTAGCCGCCGATCGGCATAAGCGTCCTGGCAAGCTGCTCCTGCGTCAGGTTATACAGCGCGTATGTCTGGTCTTTTTTTGCAGTGACAGAATTCTGGATCGCATAACGCCCGTTTTCCAGACGGCCGATGCGGGCATAGTGCCCGGTGGCAATGTAATCTGCGCCAATCTCAAGGCTTCTTGACAGAAGCGCTTCCCATTTCACATACCTGTTGCAGGCGATGCATGGGTTAGGCGTCCTGCCTGCCAGATATTCGGCTGTAAAATAACGGATAACCCGCTCTTTAAAAACCTGGCGGAAATTCATAACATAATAAGGTATATCCAGCTGCTGCGCAACCCTGCGCGCGTCCTCCACAGCGGACAGCCCGCAGCACCCTCCGTCATTTGACGCGGCCTCATTTTCCTGCCATATCTGCATCGTGACGCCGATAACGTCATACCCTTCCTGCTTTAGCAAATATGCCGCCACTGAGGAATCCACGCCGCCTGACATGCCTACGACTACTTTCTTTTTCATAAATTTATATCCTTTGGCGCATTTTTTGTTTCTGTAAAGCTGTTAAAAACGTATGGCATCATCTGCAAGCCTGCATATGGAAGGCCATTTTGCTGCAGATTGTTCATCATAAACGGCAACGACACGGCATCCTGCCTCTTTGGCTGATTTTACGCCATGGAAAACATCTTCGTACACGACCGTGCCTGACGGCTCAAAACCCATAAGTTTGCAGATTTTCAGGTAGGCCGCCGGTTCCTGCTTGGAAATGCCGATATCATATGATGTGTAAATATGCCCAAAATAATCCAAGACGCCCATGCGCTCCATTGCGGCACTTGCGCAATCCGCATCCGAGCTGGTAAACAGGCACATGCGGCTGCCTTTGCCATGCTCGTCCTCAAGCAGCCTGCGCATTCCGGGTTTCATCGGTATATCCTGCCTGTAGTGCCGGTTCATATGCTCCACTACTTCGCTTATGATTTTTGCAGGCTCATCACGGACGCCAAGAACTTCCCTGAAATACATGCTGCATGTATCCAGATCCATATGGTAAGTAACTTCATCGAAATCCGGCGGAAGCACGATTCCCCGGCGTGAAGCAAACGCCCTTGCTTCCATGCGCCAGTACGGCATTGAGTCCAGCAGCGTGCCATCCATGTCAAAAATAATATCATTTGCGCTGTAATCAAACAGGCCGCGCGTCTTTTCTGCCAGGCGCTCCGCCGCCAGCTTTACATCAGGCTGCGCAAAGACGGCTGATACCACGGCAATGCCGGAAGCGCCGGTATGCTTTAAATAATCTGCATTTTCATAGCTGATGCCTCCTATTGCAACAACTGGAAGCTGTACGCTGTCAGTTATCGCAAGCAGCGTTTCCCTGCTGATGCCTTTGGCATCGGCCTTTGTGCTTGTGTGAAAGACAGAACCGACGCCAATATAGTCCGCACCCTGCTGCTGTGCTGAAACTGCCTGTTCAACGGTTTTAGCGGTCATTCCTATAATCTTGTCCGGACCTAAGATGGCGCGTGCTTCGGTGCAGGACATATCACCCTGTCCTATATGCACGCCGTCCGCGCCGGACTCTCTGGCCGCCATCACATCGTCATTGACCACAAACGGCACATGGTATTTTGCGGCAATTTCCCGGATCGCCTCCGCTTCCGCAACCAGCTCGGCATGGCTTGCCGTCTTGTCTCTCAGCTGCAAAAATGTCGCGCCGCCCGCAAGCGCAGCCTCCACCTGGCTTTCCAGTGAACGGCCGTTCAGCCATTGGCTGTCGGTAATAACATACAGCTGCATGTCCTTGTTTGTAACACCCATTATTCTCCATTCCTGCGTTATATATTTTTAATTGTGATACCAGGAGATAGTATAAACCTTAATTCATAGTTTTTCAATAGGATATTGAAAAATTCTGTCAGATATCATAAAAGGGACTGCCGCAGCTGCGGACAGTCCCTTATGGAAACAGGCATATGCCTGCGTTAAATGCTTTTTAAGAAGTTATACTTGGTTTCATCTGTAAATGTCTCGCCGGTATAGCCTGCCTGCTTTGTATAGCCTGCGGTCAGTGAGCCGTACATGGCCTGCAGCGCATTAGCCGTTATATATATGCTCTTTTTTGCGACCTGATCCGCGTAACCTTTATCTCCGGCAAATGCTTTCTGGATATCATCAAGTCCTGCAGCAGCGAATTTCTCATTATCAATTGAAAGCCTGCCCTTTTTGTCCTGGCTTATGCCAACTGCCTCCAACAGTTCCAGGCTGCCCTGAGTGAGCGCTGACAGTTCTTTTGCATACTGGGAATTTTCATCGCCGCCAATGTCGTCCATTGCATCCAGCATTCCGTTATACTGCTCTATAAAACGCTCAACGGCTTCCGTTACGCCTGTCCGGTCATTGTCCTGCTTTGCCTGCTCAAACAGGGAGTCTCCGGAAGTATCCTGCAATAAAAGCGCAGTGTCCCGAAGTTCTTCCGTAACATCGTTTACTTTTTTGTATGCCGTGATGTCGCTGCCGCTGCTGCTGCTGCGCTGTCCGGAACCAATGGTAATGCCGTGCTTTTCCAGTGTCCGCTGTGCCGCAGCCGAAAGCTTTGAACCGGTTGCGCCGCGATCAAGGACTTCCTGTATGCTCTTGCTGCTGTTGAGATAATCCATCAGTGTTGTGCCGTAATTATTAATAACTCTCATAGTACCTCGCTTTCCACGCCTGATGCATGCATAATAAGATTTTGTATATTATATATCGTCCAAATCAGCGGATAAATAACCCCGGTTACGCAACAGGACGCGCCGGCTGCGCCACCGTCCGCAAAAGCTATAATTTCTGCGTGATCAGTCCCTCATGAATGCGGAAGCGCTCCTGCTCCGATGGGATAAAACGGTCAGAATGCACGAGGTTTCGGAACTTGTGGTATGGAAGCCACGCATAATTGATAGTCTCCCCTGTCTGCAGATGGATATGCGGTTCCTGCTTTACGCGCGCTATATAGCTGTGGTAAATGCAATGGCGCCTGTCGTCAATATATGTATAAAGCTCCTCAAGCTCTCCGGCGTCCTTTGAGATGCCCGTTTCCTCAAAAAGCTCGCGCGCAGCGCCGATCTGCGGCGATTCGCCTGTCAGTATGGAGCCGCCCGTCACTTCCCACTTAAACGGGTATGTCTTGTTTTTTGCCCTCTGCGTTGCCAGAAGCAGTCCGTCCGCAGTTACTGTATAAATATAAACAACAATATGATATACGCCGTCCGGAAGGGATTTTGCCATGCTTCTGGGGATCTGATACCCGAGCTTTTCCCCCTGGCGGTAATAAGCGTCCCAAAGCTCTTCGTTGACCATCTCGACCTGGCTGTCATAGTACTGTTCCTGGAAATGAACCATTTCCTCAATCTGCTGTTTGGTATACAAAATTTCCTCCGGCACTACTACCCAGGGACTCCCCTGCCCGTCCCTCCGGCGTATGACGGCAATGCGCTGTCCGCAAAAAGAGTCAACTGGGATATCTACGCCCAGCACATAAGCTTCCTGCGCCCTGCCTTCCTGTCCCTGGATACCTTCAATGTAGCCGCAGTTCACAGGGTAAACCATTGCCGGGTAATCCGGCGATGAACTGCCGATCGGCTGGTCTATTTTTACAACGTATATTTCATTCTCCACTTGATTCCGTCCTGTTCAAAAAAATAATTCCGGTTACATGATGGCATACGGAGGCCTGCCGCCAAAAGGAGACGGCCTGAGCAGCTGTATTGCCTCTTTTGCAACAGGCCCGTTATGCCTATAGCGTTTCCTTTAAAAATCTGCTGAGTTTTTCGGCTGCTTCATCTTCATCATCTCCGGCAGCTGTCACTGTGATAGTCTGGCCCTGTTTTGCCGCCAGTCCCATAATGCCGAAAATGCGCTTTGCATCTGCCTCTTTACCGTCCTTGCTTACGGTTATGCTGCTTGAAAAAGCAGAAGCTTCCTTTACGAACAGGCCTGCCGGCCTGGCGTGGATGCCCTGCGGATCTGTAATCACATAATCAAACGATCTCATTGCGCCTCCGTCTAGTCTGAATTTTTTAAATGGCGCTGTCTGAAAACTGCGCCCGGAACAGGCTGAGGACATCTTCCCTGGCAGCCAGATGTTCAGAAAAAGCACTCGCGCTGCCCGTGCACAGGCCAAGACGGAAAGCCGTCCTGTAATCGCCGGATTCCAAAAAACCCGCAATAAAACCGGCAACCATGGAATCGCCTGCCCCGACAGAATTGCGCAAATGGCCTTTTGGCGCTTCTGATTCGTAAATGCATCCGTCCTCGGCGGCAAGAACGGCTCCCATTCCGGCCATTGACACGAGGACGTTATCTGCGCCCTGCTTGCGGAGTTCTTGCGCATAGCCTGCCGCTTCCCTGCGCGTGCTGATTCTTGCGCCAAACAGTTCTCCAAGCTCTTCATGGTTAGGTTTGACCAGGAACGGATGGCATGGCAGCACGTCACGCAGCAGCGATCCCGATGCGTCCACGACAATATGCAGCCCGCGGCCTTTTAGCCGATGCATTATATCCGTATATGCAGATGGCTGCATTCCGGCAGGGATGCTTCCGGCAAGGACAAGAAAATCACCTGCCTTCAGCTGATCCAGCTTCCTGTAAAGCTTTTCGGCCGATGCGCCGTCCGGCACGGGGCCTTTTCCGTTGATTTCGCTCTCCTCGTCAGAGCGTATTTTTACGTTTATGCGCGAAAAACCCTCCGGGAGCATGATAAAATCCTGCCTGATCCCGTCCTGTTTAAGCAGTTCTGCAATTTTTTCCCCTGTGAACCCGGCCAAAAACCCCAGCGCGATGCTCTCATAACCGAGGTTTTTTAATACCATGGAAACATTGATCCCCTTGCCGCCTGCAAAGATATGCTCCGCGCATGTCCTGTTCACGCTTCCTGCCAGAAATCCGTCAACGGACACGATATAATCCAGAGACGGGTTCATTGTTACTGTATATACCATGCCTGATACCTATGGCCTTTCAAACACTGTTCCTGACTATAATATGGCCGGTTTGCCGCAATTTTATGCCGCCCGGCTGCTAAGCTTCATCTGCGATGACGCGTGCCACATGTATTCCGCTTGCTGAGGCATGAGAGAGAGAATGCGTCACGCCGCTGCAGTCGCCGATAACGAAAAGCCCTTTATGCCTGGTTTCCAGATGATGATCGATCTCAACCTCCATGTTGTAGAATTTAACCTCCACGCCATAAAGGAGAGTATCATCATTTGCTGTTCCCGGAGCAATCTTATCCAGCGCGTAAATCATCTCGATAATGCCGTCCAGTATCCGTTTTGGGATAACAAGGCTTAAATCGCCAGGCGTTGCGGAAAGTGTAGGCGTCACGAAATTTTCTTCGATACGCGCAAGGTTGCTGCGCCTGCCGCGTATCAGATCGCCGAACCGCTGCACGATGACGCCGCCGCCAAGCATATTGGACAGCCGTGCGATGCTCTCTCCGTATCCGTTGCTGTCTTTAAAAGGCTCTGAAAAATGCTTTGAAACAAGAAGCGCGAAATTGGTATTCTCCGTATGCCGTGCAGGATCCTCATAGCTGTGGCCGTTGACCGTCACAATGCCGTTTGTATTTTCGCTGACAACAACGCCCTTGGGGTTCATGCAGAAAGTCCTGACCAGATCCTCAAATTCTTTGGTGCGGTAAATAATCTTGCTCTCGTAAAGCTCATCAGTAAGATGAGAGAATACGGCTGCCGGCAGTTCAATGCGCACGCCGATATCAACGCGGTTTGATTTTGTCGGGATATCAAGCTGGCGGCATACGCCCTCCATCCATTTGCTGCCGCTCCTGCCGGCCGAGATGATGCACTTGCTGCACTGGTAGGTCTGATTTCCTGTGACAACCTCATATCCGCCTGCGCCGTCCCTGCCGGAGAGGCGCACGCTGTCAACGTGAGTCTCAAAATAAAAATCCACCTGATCTTTCAGTTCATTATATAAATTTTCAAGGACGATATAATTAATGTCTGTCCCCAGATGCCTGACTGACGCATCAAGCAGGTGCAGCCCGTTCTGGAGGCAGAGTTTTTTAATTGCAGTGCTGGCTGTTGAATACAGTGCAGTCCCCTCTCCGCCGTGGGAAAGGTTTATGGAGTCCACATACTGCATGAGGTCAAGCGCTTCCTGCTTTCCTATATAGGCGTACAGCGTGCCGCCGAACTGGTTCGTGATATTGTATTTTCCGTCAGAAAATGCGCCGGCGCCGCCGAATCCGTTCATTATCGCACAGGTCTTGCATTTTACGCATGCCTGCACGCGCTTGCCGTCAATCGGGCATTTCCGTTTTTCCAGCTGCGTGCCGGATTCAAACACAGCAATTTTCAGGCCTTTTTTCAGCTTTACAAGCTCATATGCTGAAAATATGCCGCCAGGGCCTGCGCCGATGATAATAACATCATACCCTACCATACGTTTCCCTCCGATTCATTTTATTATTTATTTTACACAATACAGTACCTAAAAACAAGGCATCATAATTAAATGCATAATTAAATTAAGAATTTTCTTGCAAACAATTGCTATCTGAATTAAAATTATAATTGTATCAAATTATATTAAGTAATTTGCGGACAATCGCAGCTGTACTGGTACAGAGTTCTATATTCTTGCGTATATTCATGCATTGTTCAGCTTTACATTTCAGGCGCCTTTTAGGCGCATGGCATTTCGGAATGGAGAGTATATATGTTAGCTTTATCAGAACAAAAAAAGGGCGAAACAGCAAAACAGTATGTTACGCGGACACTGCGTTCCAACATTGTCGATTTGCACTTAAAGCCGGGTGACAAAATTAACGAGAATGTGCTTTGCGATATATATGGGATAAGCAGGACGCCTATACGCGAGGCAATTCTGGAACTGAGCCAGAAAAAAATGATAGATATTTATGCCAAACAGGGAACTTATGTTTCTTACATCCACACTCAAGATGTTCAGGATTTTTTATCCCTGCGCGTCCTGCTTGAGTCCGAGCTTATGGATATAGCCTGCGAGGTCGCAACGCCAGCCGATATCGATGCGCTCAAGGAAAATGTCGCAATCTGGGCGCATTTGATGAGCACGGGGAATATCAGCAGGATCCAGCAGCAGGATAAGCTGTTCCATCACTATATATATAATATGTGCAACCGTCATTTTTGGCATGACGTTATTGAATCCTGCGTATCGCAGTTTGACCGCACGGTTCATCTTATGTTTCACTGCCTTGATCTGGGGCTTTTCCTGAATGACCATATCCAGATCGTAGATGCGATTGAGGCCAGGGACAGCGAAAAGGCGCGTTCAGTTATAAAAGATCATTTGAACCGTTACCAGAAGCATCGCGCCGCCTGCGAAAATTTATATCCGAATTACTTTATTTAGCATCTTGCATTTAAAAAAATATTTTTGTTAAAAAATTGTTGACATTTATGCGGCAGAATGATATAGTCATATCGTAATATATTACATACGCGTTATATATTACATGTTCATTATTTTGTTGCTCCACCTGCAACAATATTTATGACAACCTCTCATTTTTGATATATAGTGGCAACCCCCAAAAACATCCCCCCTCTTAAAATCACGGGGGTTGTACCGCTATATTCACGGGCAAAACTTATAATTGGAATTATATAATAATAGCACGGCGCCAGCCGTGCTATTATTATGCAAAAATGATTATCAGATGGACTGGGCATTCAGGCGATTGCACGCATGATGCGCTCACGCATCTGCTCCTCGCCCATAATATGCACGATGCTCCACAGATCAGGCGTGTTTGCGCGCCCGGTCACTGCTATGCGGACGGCCTCGGCAACATCAGACACGCTTCCTTTATAGTTTTCAGGATTTTTCTTATAATCTTTCATTTCCGGCGCAAAGCCGTGCTTTCCTGCAATCTGCTTTAATTTGCCAAACCAGGCCTCATTGCTGTCTGCATGGCTGTAAACTGCAAGGTAGTCCTCAAGCACCGCCTTTGCCAGTGACGGCTCAAGCTTGCAGGAATCATGCTCTCCTGCGTTATCCAGATCAAAGAAATAGCTGATCATCTCAAAAATCTGTACCGCATACATGAAATCCTTGCGTCTGCGCTTCATGCCGATGCCCATGTAAAGCCGCAGTATGTTCAGCATTTTTTCCCTGTCTGCAAACCATATGTCTTTTTTGTCAGGCTCATGTTCTTCGGCCCATGCATATAAAAAATCATACAATTCCTGCTCGGACAGCTTCGACAGTTCATTTTTACAGATATTATGCAGCTTATCCTGGTCAAAAAGAGCGCCGGACTGGCTCATTTTTTCAACCGAGAACGGGAAATCATCTATCGGCTTATCAGGGAACTGCTCATGCCATTCCTCAAAATTTGAATTGAGCAGCGTCATAAGATAAACTTTCATGCAATATGGGTGGTAGCCGTCTTTCCTGTAATAATCCAATGACAGCTCCGGATCCTTCCTCTTGGAGAGCTTTCTCTTGCCGCCTGTTTCCTCGTCAAATTTCATAAGGTGCGCAGTATGGCCGTATTCCGGCATTTTAAAGCCTAGCAGATGGAACAGCTCGTAATGGATCGGTGCAGACGCAAGCCATTCTCCGCCGCGGATGACCATTGTCGTGCGCATCAGATGATCATCGATCACATGCGCAAAATGATAAGTCGGTATGCCGTCCTTTTTCAAGAGCACAATATCATGGATATTTTCAGGAAGTTTAACTTCGCCCTTGATGCTGTCCTTAAAAATAATCTCGCGATCAGGGCTTCCCTGGGAGCGCAGCCTCAAAACATACGGCTTATGAGCCGAAAGGTTCTGCTCGATAGCTTCAAGCGTAAGGCTGCGGCATGCGGCATACTTGCCGTAATAGCCGGTCAGTTCTTTTTCCTGCTCCTGGTGCTGCCTGACCTTATCCAGCTCCTCTTCAGTGCAGAAACATGGATATGCAAGTCCCCTCTGAACAAGGCTTTTGGCGTAAGTATGGTAAATTTCTACCCTCTGCCGCTGGAAATAAGGGCCATAGGCGTTTTGGGCAGCATCATCGTCAAAGCCTGCCCCCTCGTCAAATTCAATATCAAAATAGCGCAGGGTCTGTATGATCGTATCAACTGCCCCGTCCACTTTGCGCTTTTCATCTGTGTCTTCGATCCTGAGGTAAAAGATGCCGCCCTTTTTGTGCGCGATCCTCTCGTCAGCCAGAGCGCTGTACAGATTCCCAAGGTGTATGAACCCTGTAGGGCTTGGCGCCATGCGCGTTACCTGAGCTTTAGATGGCAATTTCCGATATGGGAACTTTTCCTCATAAAATTCCGGCGTATTTTTTACATCCGGAAACAAAAGCTGTGCAAGCTTGTCGTAATCCATGATTAACCTCCATTGTCGTATGTGTGTTTTTGGCACGGATATGCAAAAACTTTAAAAGCAATTATAACACAAAAATATGCAAATGTCTGCAACAATAATCAGAATGCCTGGCGTATAGCTTTTATATATGACAGCGAATCCAGCCAGCTCCGCCCGTTATGGCGCTTCAAACCCAGTCCGCTCACGGCGCAGCTGCCAATAAGCATGGGGTTTCCGCTGGCGCCGGTGCTTCCGGAGGCGCTGATTACATAATGTTCGCCATCATAACCGGCATAAAGCATAGTATGTCCGCGAAAACCCATGATATCCCCGGGATGCAGCGTATCAAGAATGGCAGCGCGC
>CANRBP010000056.1 GCA_947628875.1 uncultured Lachnospira sp. | reverse complement strand
GGCAGCGGTAAGACAATGCTTGCACAGCGCATACCAACGATCATGCCGGAAATGTCTCCTGATGAGCAGCTTGAACTTACCAGGATATACAGTGTGGCAGGAAGGCTTAAACGCGGCGATGCGCTTGTTATGAGGCGGCCGTTCAGGAATCCGCATCACAGCATTTCTCCGGCGGCAATGCTGGGAGGAGGAAGGGAGCCGATGCCGGGCGAAGTTACGCTGGCTTCAAAAGGGGTATTGTTTTTAGATGAGCTGACAGAGTTTAAGCCGGCGCTGCTGGAAAGCATGAGGCAGCCGCTTGAGGATCGATGTATACGCATCTTGCGCCTGTCGCATGAGTATATCTATCCGGCAGATTTTATGCTGGCTGCCGCTATGAATCCCTGCAAGTGCGGCTACTATCCTGACAGGAACCGGTGCAGCTGTTCCGAACAGGATATCAGGCGGTATCTTGGAAGGATCAGTGAGCCGGTTTGGGATCGTTTTGACCTTAATGTGCAGGTACAGCCGGTCGCCTGCCCGGGCGCTTCAAGCGCAAAACAGGGGGCGGATGATGAGTATTCATCAACAAATATGCGCAGGCAGGTCTGCATGGCGCGTGAGGCGCAGCTGAAAAGATTCAGCAGCTCGAAAATAAAGTTTAACGCGCAGATGTCGCCGGCGCAGGTCGGCCGGTTCTGCAGGCTTGGAGAAAAGGAGGAGAGGCTTATGCGGCAGGTATATGACAGAATGAAAATAAGCGTCCGGGGGTATCATAAGATTTTAAAGGCGGCCAGGACTATTGCGGATCTCGATGGGGAAGAAAATATTTCAGTCAGGCACCTGAGCGAGGCAGTCTCTTACAGGAATTATGGATACAGATGAATTGTACTGGTACTGGCTATGCAATATACCAGGGATTGGAAATGTCAAGCGGAAAAGGCTGGCCGAATATTTTGGTACGGCGGCGCAGGCCTATGAGGCAGCCGCAGATCGTCTCATGCAGGTTCCGGGCATATCCGGCAGAGATGTTCAGAATATCCTTGAAAACCGGAAAATCAAAGAATATTACAGAAGCTATCAGAATATGAAGAAGAAGGGGATACATTTCCTTTATCTGACGCATCCCGATTACCCGGAGAGGCTTAAAAACCTGCATGATGCGCCGGCCGGATTGTATTTCCGGGGACATATGCCGCGCGATGACAGGCTGTCCGTGGCTATAGTCGGCGCGAGGGCATGTTCTGACTATGGCAGGAGCGTTGCGGAATACTTTGGCGCTGCGTTTGCAAAAATGGGAATACAGGTGATCAGCGGCATGGCCGTTGGAATCGATGCAGCAGGCCATGCCGGCAGCCTGCGGTCGGGCGGCTATACCTGTGCAGTGATGGGCTGCGGCGTTGATATCTGCTATCCTTCCTGCAATATCAATATGTATATGGAAATCCTTCAGAATGGCTGCATTATTTCGGAGTATGCAGCGGGCACGCCGCCGAGAGCCGGACAGTTTCCGCCGCGCAACCGCATTATCAGCGGCCTGTCTGATATTGTCGTGGTGGTGGAGGCGAGAGAGAAGAGCGGATCGCTGATCACGGCAGATCAGGCGCTTGAGCAGAACAGGGAGGTCATGGTCGTGCCGGGCAGGATCTCAGATGTCCTGAGCCAGGGCTGCAATTCCCTTATACAGCAGGGTGCGCAGATGATCACATCGCCGGAGGATATTTTGCAATGCGGTGCCGCACAGCGCATGCTTTGCAGGGAAGTGCAGCAGGAGCAGGCAATTCTGGCACAGAGCAATGGCGAAATGGTTGTACAAAAAAAAGAAAGCGCTGCAAATTTGCTTGCAACTGCAAAACATATGGTGTATAGTGTACTCGATTTGTACCCTAAGAGCCTGGACAATATAATAGAAGATACAGGCCTGGATATAAGGCCGGTCAGCGAGGCGCTGCTGATGCTTTTGCTGGAAGGCCAGATCCGTGAAGTGTCCCCTGATTATTATGTGAGGGATTTTGGATAAAAACTGGGCAGGCTAGCAGGTTCATGCTGCGCAGAATCTGCGGCATAGCCTGTTGAGCAGGGGAAAACCCTGAAAAACAGTCGCAGCATGGAGGCAGAATATGGCAAAATATTTGGTGATCGTGGAATCACCGGCCAAGGTGAAAACGATCAAGAAGTTTTTGGGCAGCAATTACGAGGTCATGGCATCGCAGGGACATATCCGTGATTTGCCCAAAAGCCAGCTGGGCGTTGATGTTGAGCACGATTTTGAACCAAAGTATATAACCATACGGGGGAAGGGGGATATTCTTGCCGCACTGAGGAAAGAAGCTAAAAAAGCGGACAAGGTTTATCTGGCGACCGACCCCGACAGGGAAGGCGAGGCGATTTCTTGGCATCTTGCACAGGCGTTGAAGCTGGAAGAAAAAGACATTTATCGTATTACATTTAATGAAATTACTAAAAATGCAGTTAAGGCGTCTATCAAAGAAGCCAGAAAGATTAATATGAATCTGGTTGACGCGCAGCAGTCGCGCCGCGTGCTTGACAGAATGGTTGGATACCGCATAAGTCCGGTTCTCTGGGCAAAGATCAAGCGCGGACTGAGCGCGGGCAGGGTGCAGTCTGTTGCGCTGCGCATTATATGCGATCGCGAGAATGAGATAAATTCGTTTATCCCGGAAGAGTACTGGACAATGGAAGCCATACTGAATGTCAAAGGGGAAAAGAAGCCTCTTATTGCAAAATTTCATGGAGATGAGAATGGCAGGCTCGAGATCCGCAGCGAGGAGGAAATGCGCAGGATAGAGGATGCGGTAAAAAAGAGCAGTTTTTCCGTTATCCAGGTGCGCAACGGCGAGAAGGCAAAAAAAGTGCCGCTGCCGTTTACGACAAGCACGCTGCAGCAGGAAGCTGCAAAGGCGCTTAATTTTTCAACACAGAAGACTATGCGTCTGGCACAGCAGCTTTATGAGGGGGTTGATATCGCTGGCAGAGGCACGATAGGCATTATCACATATCTGCGAACGGACTCTACGAGGGTTGCGGATGAAGCGCAGGCAGCAGCGGCAGATTACATCAGGGAGAATTATGGCGAAAAATATGCAGGAAGCAAAGAGAAAGCAGAAAAAACCAAAAAGAATGTTCAGGATGCCCATGAGGCGATACGTCCTACGGATATCACTTTGACGCCGGCAGCAGTCAAGGAATCCCTTGCCAGAGATCAGTTCCGACTTTACCAGCTTATCTGGAAACGGTTTGTGGCAAGCCAGATGAGCCAGGCTGTGTATGCAACAACTTCGGTCAAGATAGCCGCAGGCGGATACCGCTTTAATGTATCGTCATCTGTGCTGCAGTTCGATGGCTTTTTGTCTGTATATAAGGAGGCTGATGAGCAGGGGGAGGAAAATATGCTTATCAGGGGCGTGGATGAACAGTCTGAGCTGCAGCTGGCCGATCTGAACGCGGTACAGCACTTTACCCAGCCGCCGGCGCACTACACGGAGGCCTCGCTTGTCAAGACGCTTGAGGAGCTTGGCATTGGGCGTCCAAGTACCTACGCGCCTACTATTACAACGATAATTGCCAGGCATTATGTGGCAAAGGAAAATAAAAATCTTTATATGACGGATCTTGGCGAGGCAGTCAACAACATTATGAAAAAGGCATTTCCTGCTATTGTAGATGTCAATTTTACAGCCAATATGGAGTCTCTGCTTGACAGCGTAGGGGAGGGCAAAGTCCGCTGGAAGGAAGTTGTGCGCAACTTTTATCCTGATCTTGACGAGGCGGTCCGGTCTGCGGAGAAGGAACTTGAAAACATTAAAATCGAGGATGAGGTAACAGATATTGTATGCGAGCTTTGCGGAAGGAACATGGTAGTAAAGTATGGGCCGCATGGCAAGTTCCTTGGCTGCCCGGGATTCCCGGAGTGCCGCAATACAAAGCCGTATCTGGAAAAAGCTGGTGTTGCATGCCCGAAGTGCGGCAAGGAAATTGTGATCAAAAAAACTAAAAAGGGCAGGCGTTATTTTGGCTGTGAGGACAACCCGAACTGCGACTTTATGAGCTGGCAGAAGCCGTCTGGCCAGAAATGCGCAAAGTGCGGCGGATATATGCTTGAAAAAGGAAATAAGCTTGTGTGTGCAGATGAAAATTGCGGATATGTCCAAATGGGTGATAAAAAATAAAGCTGTGGGAAATATAGCCTAATTGTGCCGCAAATATTGAATGAAATATTGAAATGTGCTAATATTTACGTGTGATTCATTGAATTTACATCTAATTTGTATGCCGGCGCACAGGAGGTTTATTATGAGTGTCCAACTGCTGGATAAGACGAGAAAGATTAATAAGCTGCTGCATAATAATCACTCTCAAAGAGTAGAATTTAATGACATCTGTTCCGTTTTAAGCAGTATCCTGGAGTCAAATATCCTGGTGATAAGCAAAAAAGGCAAAGTCCTTGGAACCGGTTTTTATCGCGATGTGGATGTGATTGATGAATTGATTTATGACAGGGTAGGCGGATTTGTTGACGCCATGCTTAATGAGCGCCTGTTGAGCGTACTATCCACTAAGGAAAATGTGAATCTGTCAACGCTTGGGTTTGCGACAGACAATGTAAAAAAGTTTCAGGCGCTGATCACGCCGATTGAGATCGGAGGAGAACGCCTTGGGACGCTTTTTATGTATAAGAGCGACAATACCTACGAGATCGATGATATTATTTTGTGCGAATATGGAACAACAGTTGTCGGACTTGAAATGATGCGTTCTGTCAATGAGGAGAACGCCGAAGCGGTCAGGAAGCAGCAGATCGTAAAGTCCGCCATCGGCACGCTTTCGTCTTCGGAGCTGGAAGCGGTCAGGCACATTTTTCATGAGCTTTCAGGAAATGAAGGGATACTTGTGGCAAGCAAGATCGCTGATCGCGTAGGCATTACAAGATCAGTTATCGTGAATGCGCTGCGCAAGTTTAAGAGCGCCGGTGTGATAGAATTGCGTTCGTCTGGCATGAAAGGAACATATATTAAGGTAGTCAATGAAATGCTTTTTGACGAACTCAAGAAGCTTGATGAACTATAGCACAGACAGCCTGAAGCGGCGACATGGCATAGGGGCGTCATGGATGGAAGCCTTGCGTACAAGTGAATATAAGATTAAAGGACGGAGCCGATTTATTGCGTGCAGGCAGAATTGCTGGCATATTATGCTGAAAGCATATAAATATGCCGTTTGCCGCATATTGCCCGTCCTTTTTTGCAGGGAAGATAATGTTAGGGAAATGTTTCCGCATTTTGCATTTTATCTGCGCAAAAAGGGCATTTTGCGCAGATAAAATGCAAAATGCGGAAACTCAAAAAAAAAACTTGTATTTTTGGTCAAATAATTTATAATGTAAATTAGATTTATTGTGTAGATACTCTGCTCGAAAGGAGATAGTTCGATATGGGATTGGGAGCATTTGGTTATGTCAATATACTGAAGTCCGCAGCTGACGCGAGCTGGACTCGAGAGGAAGTTTTGACAAACAATATCGCCAATGTGGACACGCCGGGATACAAGCGGCAGGATGTAGAGTTCAGAACTTATTTAAGGTCTGCGCTTGAGCAGGCCGGAGGACCAAAGGCTACGCTGACGCAGAAGGTCAACCAGGCGGATATGAGCCTTGTGACAACACGTACATATACGGAAAACACGGGATTATCGTACAGGCTTGACGGAAACAATGTAGATCTGTCAACGGAGAATGCAGAACTGGCAGCAGAGCAGATCAACTACAATGCGCTGATTGACAGCATTAATAATGAATTTGCAAGAATAAAGTCTGTTTTGAGCTGATTGCGGAAATTTTTGAAACGGACATGGCAAAAATGGGAGGTACAATTTATGTCGATGTTTACAGCTTTTAATATCAGCGCTTCCGGCATGACGGCACAGCAGCTGAGGACGGATGTTATTTCGCAGAACATTGCCAATGCGCAGACTACCAGGACTTCGGAAGGCACCGCCTATGTAAGAAAAGCGGTTGTGTTTACGGAGAAGACATTGTCGGCTGCAACAGCAATGCGCGGGCCGTCATCGGATGGTTCATCTTTTGCAAGCGTGCTTAAAAACGCCCGAAACGGAATTTTGGGGGATGGCGTAAAAGTAACGTCTATCTATGAGGATAATTCAACAGATATGAATATGGTTTACGACCCGTCTCATCCGGATGCAGATGATAACGGATATGTCATTTATCCTAATGTGAATGTCGTTCAGGAGATGACAGACTTAATCGATGCATCAAGGTCTTATGAGGCTAATATTTCAGCGTTCAACGCCAGCAAAACAATGGCAAACAAGGGACTTACCATCGGACAGGCATAAATATGCACGGATCTGGGGGATTTAATGCAGCGTGCGGCATATTGTGCCGGATGCCTGCATGTTTCATAAAATAACGGAAAGGCTTGGTGTAAATTATGGATTTAACATCTGCAATCAGCGCGCTTGGCAGCGATTATGTTACAAAAGTGACAGATGCGATGAAACAGTCATCGTCATTGGATACAAACCGTTATGCAGCAGAAGGCGCAGATTCTTTTGATTCTATATATAATGCAGTATCAGGACTGCTGAGCAGTACGAATGAATATGTGCAGAGGGCGCAGCAGGCGGAGATAGATTTTGCCCTGGGCAAAATGACTAACACGCATGAACTGGGCGCATACCAGCAGCAGGCAAATATTGCGCTGCAGTACACAGTCGCGATCAGGGATAAAGCATTAGAGGCATATAAAGAAATCATGAATATGTCAATTTAATGGATGGGAGTAAAATGGAATAATGGCTGAACGGTTAAAGCAGATTCCAGCGAAGATCGTAGAAATCTGGAAGAGTTGGACAAAAAAACAAAGGACGATTGTAGTCAGTGTGGCTGCTGCTGTGATCCTTGCAATCGGATTGCTCGCGTTTGTATTAAACCAGCCTAATTATCAGGTGCTGATAACCTGTTCTGATTATACGGAATTGAACAGCGTTACATCCCTTCTGGCAGAGAGCGGGTTTACATATAAAATACAAGATAATACGCTTGTGGTAAAGGTGCCAAAGTCAGACCTGACTAATGCAAAAATGGCCATTGCCTCAGAGGATATCCAATCAGATGGATATACATTTGAGGACGCAATGGAAAGCAGTTTTACAACTACAGAGTCTGACAAAACAAAAAAATACCAGCATTACCTGGAGGCAAAGTTTGAGGAAGATTTGACATCTATGGCAGGCGTGCGGAGCGCAACAGTCAATGTGGCGCTTGCGGATGATTCCAATTCCTTTTATGCCGCACAGTCGGAGGCTTCTGTTGGCGTTGTCCTGGAACTTGCCAAGAATTTTACCGAGGATACCGCAGAGAGCATGGCTAATTTCCTGGCAACGTCTGTTGGCAACAGATCGACCAATAATATTACGATTATAAGTTCTGATGGCACTACGCTGTTCTCGGGGCCTAGCAACGCTTCAGCGACTTCTGGCGTAAGCTATGCAAACCAGCAGAAATATAAAGCGCAGATAGAAAATACAACAAAAAATTCATTAAAACAATCACTGCTGGCAACCGGGTTATATGATGATTTATATATGACTTTGAATTATGACCTGGATTGGAACGCGGTCAATACGATTGCTACAGAATATTCTACGCAGGGTGATGAACAGGCTATATTCGGAGAGTCTTATGAGGAAGTTTCCCAGGGCACGAACGGTGCGAGCGGAACTCCCGGAACGACATCGAATGACGATGATACTACATACGACATTACAAATGGACTTGGCAGCACTTCTTCCTATGAAGTCAGGAAATATTCATACATGCCGAATTCGCTTGTGACTACTACGACAACAGAGCCTGGCAGTATTATTTATGACACGTCATCGCTTGCTGTAACATTTATCAGCAATGTGATATACAATGAGGCTGAGTGCAGGGAACTGGGTTATCTGGACGATATGACATGGGAGGAATTCCAGACGCAGAATGCAGATCCTGTCCGTTTAGACGTAGATGCAGACTGGCTGGAGCTGCTCTCAGCAGGAACAGGCATTGCAACAGATAATATCACGGTGCTTGCATACCAGAGGCCGTTTTTTGAGGACGAACAGACAGGCGGCATATTCAGGCAGGTTACATTCTGGGTACAGATAGCATTGGCCGCTGTCATTCTGGGATTGCTGGCGCTTGTGGTTATCAGGAGCGCAAGGCCGCTTACAGTGGAGGAGAGGGAGCCGGAGCTCTCTGTGGAAGAAATGCTTGCAACAACAAAAGAAAAACAGCCTTCTGTTGATGAGATCGATATGCAGGAGAAGTCAGAGACCAGAAAGGCTATTGAAAAATTTGTTGATGAAAATCCAGAGGCAGTTGCATTGCTGCTGCGTAACTGGCTGAATGACGGCTGGGATTAACCCTGGTTTTCGGTCAGGATGCAATAGATAAATGATCAGATTGGAGTGATAAAGATGGCTAGGGCTTCGTCAACTACTGAAAAAGAGATGGATGGCATTGAAAAAGCGGCAACATTGCTTATCGCACTGGGACCGGAAAAGTCATCACAGATCTTCAAGCATTTGAAGGAGGAGGAGATAGAGCAGCTTACGCTGGAAATTGCCAATACCAGCAGCATATCTCCGCAGACGAAGGAAAAAGTATTAGATGAATTTTATGAAATATGCCTGGCGCAGCAGTATATTGCGGAGGGCGGTATTTCATATGCCAAGGAACTTTTGGAAAAGGCATTGGGTGAAGAAAAAGCAAGGGATGTTATAGGCAAGCTGACAGCAAGCCTGCAGGTAAGGCCGTTTGAGTTTATCAGAAAGACGGATCCGAGCCAGCTTCTGAACTTTATACAGGATGAGCATCCTCAGACAATTGCCCTGATACTGTCTTACCTGTCAGCGACACAGTCGGCAATGGTAGTTGGTTCGCTGCCGCCGGAAAAACAGGCAGATGTCGCAAAGAGGATCGCACAGATGGACAGGACTTCGCCTGATGTTATCAAGCAGGTTGAAAAAGTGCTTGAGCGTAAGCTCGCATCGCTTGTCAATCAGGATTACACGATTGTCGGCGGCGTAGATGCAATTGTAGAGATCCTGAACTCCGTAGACAGGGGAACAGAGAAACATATTATGGAAACTCTCGAAGTCGAAGAGCCAGAACTTGCAGACGAGATCAGAAAGAAGATGTTCGTATTCGAGGATATCCTTTCGCTGGACGACAGAGCGATCCAGAGGGTGCTGCGCGATGTGGACAACAGCGATCTGGCGCTTGCGCTTAAGGGTGCAACAGAGGAAGTACAGAATGTCATTCTGAACAACCTGTCAAAGCGTTTGGCAGTCATGATAAGGGAAGATATGGATTACATGGGACCTGTACGTATGAAGGATGTTGAGGAAGCACAGCAGAAGATAGTTAATATTATCAGGAAACTTGAAGACTCTGCCGAAATCGTAATTGCAAGAGGCGGAGGTGATGAGATCATTGTCTAATTTATATAAAAGAGGTTCGACCATCAGTAAAGATGAGAGGATCATTGACTATAATGATGTTATCAGAGCAAAGCTGAAAAATTTTTTAGCTGCCGGTGACGGCGGACATGCGGACGGCTTTATAAACGGCCTGAATGCTGAGGTCGTTGAAGCTGTCGAACCGGAAACAGAAGAAGGACAGCAGCAGGCGATGGAGCAGCTTGAGCAGATGCAGGCTCAGGCGCAGCAGGCTGTTGAAGAGGCACAGGCTCAGGCGCAGCAGATATTGGAGGACGCCAAAGCCAAGGCGGAAGAATGCTTTGCAGAATCCAAAGTATCCGGCTACCAGGAGGGCAAGCAGCAGGCGCAGCAGGAGCTGGCCAGGCAGAAAGCGGAGATCCAGACACAGTATGAAGAGCGCAAAAAACAGCTTGAGCAGGAATATGCGCAGATGCGGCAGAACCTGGAACCGGAGCTGGTAGATGTGCTGATGGAAGTATTCAGGAAAGTCATACTGGCCGATGCTGAGGACAATCAAAACATTATACTGCATCTTATCAATAGGGTTATGCAAAATTCCGAGACGAGCCATGAATTTGTAATAAAAGTCTCGCCTGATGATCACAAATTTCTGGTAAATAACCAGGGCAAGATATATTGCG
>CANRBP010000055.1 GCA_947628875.1 uncultured Lachnospira sp. | reverse complement strand
CCTCTTTTACGCGCCTGCCCTTATCATCAATCATAGCGCGGATTTTTCCATAACATGAACCGGCTGCCGCATTATCCCCGACATGCAGCGTACCCTTTTGCACAAGGACGTTTGCCACCGGTCCGCGCCCCCTGTCCAGCTCAGCCTCTATTACAATACCGCGTGCCTTGCGGTTCGGATTTGCCTTTAATTCATGCATCTCAGCCGTAAGCAGGATCATGTCAAGAAGTTCGTCAATTCCTTCTTTTGTATGTGCCGACACTGATACAAAAATCGTAGAACCGCCCCAGTCCTCTGATACAAGATCATACTCAGTCAGTTCCTGCTTTACTTTCTCAACATTTGCATTTGGCTTGTCGATTTTGTTGACCGCAACAATAATCTCAACGCCAGCCGCTTTTGCATGATTGATTGCCTCTATTGTCTGCGGCATAACGCCGTCATCAGCAGCAACTACCAGAATAGCGATATCTGTCGCCTGCGCTCCGCGCATACGCATCGCCGTAAACGCCTCGTGTCCCGGAGTATCAAGGAAAGTAATCGTATTATTGCCTACATCGACCGTATATGCGCCGATTTTCTGCGTAATGCCGCCGGACTCCTTTGCCGTAACATGAGTTTCACGAATGGCATCCAAAAGCGATGTCTTGCCGTGGTCAACATGACCCATAACGCAGACAACAGGCGGCCTTGATATCATCTCTGACTCATCTTCTTCATCTTCCTTTAACAGTTCGGCAATAACGTCAACTTTTTCCTCATGGTCGCAGATGCAGTTAAATTCAAGCGCAATCTCCTCCGCCGTATCGTAATCGATCTCCTGATTTATCGTTACGACCTTTCCCTGCAAAAACAGCTTCTTTACGACCATAGACGGCTGTATCTTCATTTTATCTGCCAGCTCTTTAATGGTGAGAGTATCAGGAAGGATAAGCTGCCTGATCGTATCCTCCTGCTTTTCTTCTTTTCTGGCCGGCTTGCGGTTCTGCTGGCTGTTTGCAAATTTCAGGTTTTCCTTGACATCAACATCTTTCTTGCGGTCATTCTTGCGGCTGTCTTTCCTGGAATCAGCTCTCCTTGAATCAGGCTTTGCGTCAAACATAAATTCTTCCTTTGCGGAGCTGTCTCTCTTGTCATTCCTTCTGCCTGATCCGTTATTTCCGCCCTGGCGGCTGTCGCGGCTGTCATTTTTGAAACCGCCCTGGCGGCTGTCGTTCCTGGCGTTTCCGCCTTCAAAACGCCTTCCGCCCCTGTTATCGCGGTTTTCGCGATTATCCCGGCTGTCGCCGCCTCTGCCGCTGTTTCCTCCAAAATTGCCGCGATTCTCACCGCGGTTATTATCGCGGCTGTTATCCCTGTTATAGTTTCCGCCATTTGGCCTGTCATTTCCTTTATTTCCCTGTGCGCCGCGGCTGCCTGAAAATCCGTTCTTTCCTCCGCGTTCTGCGCCACGGTTCTCCCTGTTTTCACGGCTGTCACGGTTTTCACGGTTTTCCCTGCTGTCGCGCCCGTCATTGCGGTTCGCATATCCGCTGCCGCCTTTCTGGCGGTCACGGTCATTGCGCCCGCTCTTGGAGCTGTTCTGCGGAAAATATACCTGCGATATATGCGATTTTTTATCGTCCTGCTTATCGCCCTTATTGTTTTGGGACTTCTTTGATGCGCCCTGCTTTACATTTTCCTGCTTTATTTCCGGTTTTGCACCCTGCTTTTCATCTGATTTTGATTCAGTTTTTGCCTCTGGTTTTGCCTCCGGTTTTGTTTCTGTCTTTGACACCGGTTTTGCCTCCGGCTTTGTCTCTTGTTTTGCTTCCGGTTTTGCCTCTTGTTTTGCCTCTGGTTTTACCTCCGGCTTTGCGCTCTTTTTCGCATTCTCCTGCTTCGGCATGCTGTTCCCGGCATCTTCCTGCGCATTTCCTTCCGCAGCAGGCCTGGATGCGCCAAATTTCTTCCGTATAAGCTCAACCTCAGCATCTTTTAATCCGCTCATCGTTTTGTATGTTTTTGTATCATTATTCAGTGTTTCAATAATATCTTTCGATGATATATTCATTTCCTTTGCCAATTCATGAACTCTCATATTTGCCCTTTTACCTCACTTCCAAATAACCAGGCTTCCGATGCCGGTTATTACAAACCCATTTCCAGATGTTTTTTTATCTCATTGCCAAAATTATCATCAAGTACTGCAAGTGACGCCCGATATTCCTTGCCTATCGCATGTCCCAGGCTTTCCTTGTCGCTGTAAAAATAAATCGGCACTTTATAAAACTCACACATATTTGAAAACTTTTTCTTTGTACCGTCAGAAGCATCTCCGGCAAGCAAAACCAATCGTGCCTTTTTCTTTTTAACTGCATCTTCTGTAGAAAATTCCCCGCTCACGACCTTTCCGGCGCGCTGAGCCATTCCGATCATATTCAATGCTTTATCCTGCTTCAATCCTGTCAAGCTCCTTTTTTAAATTTTCATAGACGCTCTTATCAATCGGCATTTTAAAAGATCTCTCAAGGCCTTTTGAAGCGATGGCCTTCGCCAGGCAGTCTGCATTAGGACATATATATGCGCCCCTGCCGTTTTTTTTGCCTGTCACATCAATTAAAATTCCCTCGGAGTCCGTTTTTAAAATACGGATCAAATCTTTTTTATTTTTCATCGCACGGCAGCCTATGCACTGCCTCTGCGGAATTTTTTTTGCCTGTCCCAACTCTATCACTCCCAGCGTCTGATTTACTATTCTTGAGTTTCTTCTATATCTTCTGCTTCTTCTACATCTTCTATTTCTTCTGATTCTTCCGCAAGGCTTCCATCTTCTTCGGTAATGCTGAGTACCTCATTTTCCTTTTCATATATATCATCTTCGGCAGCCTCCGCATTAATCTGAGCCTCGCTCTTAATATCAATGCCAAAGCCTGTCAGTTTAGCAGCAAGCCGGACATTCTGTCCTGATTTTCCGATTGCCAGAGAAAGCTGCTGATCTGATACTACTATCTGCGCCTTTTTCGTCTGGTCGTCCGCCCATGCTGACACTACCCTGGCCGGACTTAACGCGTTAACGATCAGCTGCGCAGGATTTTCATTCCACTCGATTATGTCAATCTGCTCATTCCCCAATTCGCTGACAATAGCCTTGACCCTCGCGCCGTTAATGCCTACGCACGCACCTACCGGATCGACATTAGGGACTTTTGCCCTTACTGCCATCTTAGTCCTTGAACCGGCCTCGCGCGCAATACCCATAATTTCCACAATGCCGTCCTTGATTTCTGTAACTTCCTCCTCAAACAGGCGCTCGACCAGCATTGGAGAAGTCCTCGACACTTTCACCAGCGTGCCCGGCTTTTCTTTGTTAGATACGCTTACCACATAGAGCTTTATCCTGTCGCCGCGCTCAAATACTTCACCCTTCACCTGCTCGGCAGTTTTAAGCGTTGTCTGCGTCCTGCCGATATCAACCAGTATGTTCCCGCGCTCATCAATCCGCTGTACGATGCCGGTTATGATTTCCTTCTCTTTCGCATGGTATTCATTATAGATTGCCGTTTTTTCCTCTTCGCGGATTTTCTGCACGATCGTGCCTTTGGCATTTTTAGCTGCCCTTCTTGAAAATTCCTCCGACTTAACCTCAACAGTCACAATATCGCCGATCTGGCAGTCAGGGTCTATCTTTCTTGCATCCTCCAGCAGTATTTCCGTTGCTGAAACATATTTTTCCATGTCACGCCTGCCCTTTGATTCCTGCCTGTTTTCCGGCACTTCAATGGACTCCACGACAACCCTGTCTGAATATATATGAAAATCCCCGGTCTTGCGGTCCAATACCACCCGGCCGTTTTCAACCGTGTTAAACTGCGTCTTATATTCATCCATCAGCGACTTTTCAATCGCATCAAACATAACTTCCTTGCTTATGCCATTCTCCTTTTCAAGCGTCTCCAGTGCCAAAATTAAATCTTTGTTCATCATTTCCTCCATTTCCCGCCGTGCGGTTTATATTTGTTTATCCTGAAATTCGGCAGATTAAAGCTATTTATCACAGAAAGCCAGCCTTATCATTGCCAGATTGCTTCTCTCAAATGTCTGTTCAGTTCCGTCCTCAAAGGACAGCGTAACAGTCTGCCCGTCATAATCCTTCAATATTCCTGTAAATTCCTTTCCTGCCTCCACCTGCTTATACAGCCTGACATCAATCAGTTTGCCCAGGCTGCGCTTGTAATCTTTTTCTTTTTTAAGCGGCCTCAGCAGCCCCGGCGAACTGACCTCAAAAATGTACTGCCCCGGAACATAATTCTCTCTGTCTAATATCACGTTAAATGCCCTGCTTATCTGCTCGCAGTCATCTACGGTAATGCCGCCCTGCTTATCTGCATAAACACGCAGATACCATTCGCCGCCCTCTTTGACATACTCAACATCAACCAGTTCAAAATGGTTTTCATCAATCAGCGGCTGTATGAGCCTTTCAGTTGCTGCTTCAATTTCTTCCTTTCTGCTCATGCTTTGTTGCGCCTCCTTCATATTAAGTAAAATGAAAGAGTGGACATCACTGTCCACTCTTCCAAGAGAAATATACGGAAAATAGCTTGTAGGGGAATCGAACCCCTGTTTCCGCCGTGAGAGGGCGGCGTCTTAACCGCTTGACCAACAAGCCATCATGTGTACGCCACATGGTACTTTGATATAATACACCACCTGAAATATAAATGCAAGCATTTTTTTATTTTTTTTGTCAATTTATTTTGCAGCGCATTGTTTCTCGCTATAATACGGCAAAAAGAGCTGAAAATACGCCTGCGCTCACCAGTCCCATTATAATTCCGGCAAGCAGGACTCCAAGCATCACGGCAGTCACGCTGCGCTTAAATCCCATGTCAAGGAAGCTGGCGGCAAGCGTGCCCGTCCAGGCGCCTGTGCCAGGAACAGGTATTCCGACAAACAGCAGCAGCGCGGCAAAAAGCCCGCGTCCAGCTTTCTGTTTTAACTTTTCACCGCCTCTGTGCCCTTTGTCCAGGCAATAAGAAAAGAATTTTCCGATGTATTTTTTACCGCTCCCCCACTCCAAAACCTTTCTCGCAAACAGGTAAATGACCGGTACCGGCAGCATGTTCCCCAGCACGCAGATAATGTATGACTGCAGCAATGGAAGCTGGTATGCCTGCGATATGGGAATGGCGCCGCGCAGCTCAACAAGCGGAACCATTGAAACCAGAAATATGATCAAATATTTTTTTAACATGCAAAGTTTTCTCCTTTTTCATTTTTCATTTATAAATCACAGATCAAACAGTGACAGCTGGTTGCTGTCCGCCATCTTTCCAAGCAATCCAAGTTCGCTGAGCTTATCAATAACTGTCTGGCCTACTTTCGCGCGCTGGCGCAGATCGTCCTTGGACAGAAATTCCCCGTCACGCGCGGCGATCTCTATCGCTTCCCCGGCAGACTCCCCAACCTTGTCAATCACCTTAAATGACGGCATTATCTGTCCGTCTATGATTTGGAAGCTGCGCGCCTTCGCCGCATAAATATCAACCGGCATAAAGCTGAAGCCGCGTGCATACATTTCCTCAACGATGCGCATATCCCTGAGTTCTTCCTCCTCGGTATTGGAAATCGTGCCATGCGCCTTCCTGTCTTTGTAAATATTCATGTAATATTCAAGCTTATCGCGCCCCATTGCCATCTTTTCATAGTCAAATACCTTTGACCTGATGCTGAAATAGGCGCAGTAATATGCCAGAGGATAGAAAACCTTGCAGTAAGCAACGCGCCAGGCCATCATAACATATGCAGCCGCATGAGCCTTAGGGAACATGTACTTGATCTTCTTGCATGACCATATATACCAGTCAGGGACGCCATGCTCCTTCATGATTGCCTCCTGTTCCTCTGAAAGTCCTTTTCCCTTGCGCACGCGCTCCATGATCGTAAATGCCTGTTCGCTCTCGATTCCTTTCTGTATCAGGTAAATCATTATGTCATCGCGCGTGCAGATTGCCGTAGATATGGTTGCTTTTCCTTCTTTAAGCAGAACCTGCGCATTGCCAAGCCACACATCTGTCCCGTGCGAAAGTCCTGCGATACGCACGAGATCTGAAAAATACTGCGGCTTTGTCTCTATAAGCATCTGCATGGCGAAATCTGTGCCAAACTCCGGAATCCCGAGCGCGCCAAGCTCGCAGCCTCCTATATCCTCCGGCGTTATACCAAGCGCGCTTGTATCTTTAAACAGCGACATGACTTCCTTTGAATCAAGAGGTATTTCCAGCGGATCAATGCCTGTCAGATCCTGCAGCATACGTATCATAGTCGGGTCAAGATGTCCCAGTATATCAAGCTTCAGCAGGTTATGGTCAATGCTGTGATAGTCAAAATGCGTCGTAACAATATTGCTTGACATGTCATTTGCCGGATGCTGCACCGGCGTGAAAGAATGTATCTCCTCGCCGATAGGCAGTACAACGATGCCGCCCGGGTGCTGTCCTGTCGTCCTGCGGATATCAATGCACCCCTCCGCGATTCTCTCAATCTCTCCTTTGCGCTTTACAACCGGACGGCCTTCCTGCTCCGATTTCTGCTCAAGGTATTTTAACACATAGCCATACGCTGTCTTGTCTGCCACGGTGCCTATCGTACCGGCCTTAAATGTCTGATTTTTGCCGAATATGACCTCTGTAAAGGCATGCGCCTTGCTCTGATACTCATTTGAAAAATTCAGATCTATATCAGGCTCCTTATTTCCCTTAAACCC
This sequence comes from uncultured Lachnospira sp., assembly GCA_947628875.1. Taxonomy (GTDB): domain Bacteria; phylum Bacillota; class Clostridia; order Lachnospirales; family Lachnospiraceae; genus Lachnospira. Next base: position 3,431 of record CANRBP010000055.1, on the reverse strand, counting down.
CAAAAATGTTTCAAACGGAATATCAAACCCCAGTTTGTTCAGCCTGTGGCCGCACTTCGGGCAGCGCTTATCCGGCATGTCGCAGCCAGCGCCTCCGGCAAACGCCTTTACTTCATCTGAATAAAAATCGCTGTAAAAACATTCCGGGCAAAGATAGTGAGGACTGAGAGGGTTTACCTCGGTAATTCCTGCCATCGTTGCCGCCAGCGATGAACCGACTGAACCCCTCGAACCAACAAGATAGCCGTCATCGTTTGATTTCCAGACAAGCTTCTGCGCGATTATATACATCACGGAATAGCCGTTTGAGATAATTGAATTAAGTTCCCTCTCAAGGCGCTCCTCAACCAGCTCCGGCAGCTGCTCTCCATAAATCTCATGCGCACGGTCCTCGCATATCTTGCGCAGCATCCGGTCAGAATCTTCTATGACCGGAGGACATTTATCAGGACGCACCGGAATGATTTCCTCGCACATCTGCATGATTTTGTTTGTGTTGGTGACAACAACCTCATACGCCTTGTCGCTGCCAAGATAATCAAATTCGTGCAGCATCTCCTCTGTCGTGTGAAGATACAGCGGCGCCTGCTGATCCGCATCTTCAAATCCCCTGCCTGCCATGATAATCCTGCGGTATATTTCATCTTCCGGGTTTAAGAAATGAACATCGCATGTTGCAACGACCGGCTTGCGGAATTTTTCCCCCAGCGCTATGACCCTGCGGTTCAGCTCCCTCAGATCCTCCTCTGTCTTTACATAGCAGTCTTCCTTTTTCAGCATGAACATGTTGTTGCCGATAGGCTGTATTTCCAGGTAATCATAAAAACTGACTATTCTTGCTATCTCGCTGTCTGGCCTGCCGTTCACCATCGCGCTGAACAGTTCGCCAGCCTCGCATGCGCTCCCGATTATAAGACCCTCCCTGTATTTATTTACAAGGCTTTTCGGAATCTTCGGGAATCTGCTGAAATATTGAAGATGAGAGGCCGATACCAGGCGGTAAAGGTTAATGCGCCCCTGCTCGCTGGCCGCCAGCAGTATACAGTGGTACTGATGAAGCTTTTTAACCGCTTCGGTATCCATTTTCCCTTCATCATTGAGCTTCTGCAGGGATAAAATATCCCTCTGAGCCAGTTCCTCAACCATTTTCAGGAATATTCCTGCTGTCGCTTCCGCGTCATCTGCCGCCCTGTGGTGGTTTTCGAGCGAAACCTTATAATGCTTGCAGAGCGTATCCAGCTTGTAATTGTGCAGGTTTGGTATGACAAACTGTGCGAGCAGCACAGTATCAAGCACTGTCGGTTCCCATTGTATGCCTGCCTTCGCGGCTTTATTCAAAATAAAGCTGATATCAAACTCAGCATTGTGCGCAACCATTACCGCACCCTCGCAAAATGCTGAAAACTCCGGCAGGACATCTTCGATAACCGGCGCATCGATAACCATTGCGTCACTTATCCCTGTCAGGTTTTCTATGCGGAAAGGGATAGGTATCTCGGGATTGACAAACTGGCTGAATCTCCCTGTTATCTCCCGATTTTCAATCCGAACCGCACCAATTTCTATGATTTTGTCCGCATCTGCGGAAAATCCTGTCGTCTCAAGGTCAAAAACAACAAAGCTGTCTGCAAACGTCTGATTTTTAGCATTGGTTACAATCTGTTTCGTGTCGTCCACAAGGTAGGCCTCAACGCCGTAAATAACCTTAAAATCTAATTTTTTGCCCTGATCCCTGTAATCTTTGCGTATTTTCTCCACTGTATGGTAAGCATCAGTAAATGCCTGCACAACTCCGTGATCCGTGATTGCAATGGCTTTATGCCCCCAGCGGATCGCCTGGCGGATAATGTCGCCCACGGAGGACACTCCGTCCATGTCGCTCATTTTTGTATGGCAGTGCAGTTCCACGCGCTTATGCAGCGCCAGGTCGCAGCGCACATCTCTGGTATCGGAGGCTTTCCTGATTCCCCGGACGTTGGAGATAGCAACTTCCTGGTCGTAACGGTCAAACATCGCATGACCCTTCACCTTGACAAAAGATTTTTTATGTATGAACTCACGGATCTGCGGCAGCTGCTCATTTTCAGCAAATATTTTCACCGCTATCGTATCCGTAAAATCAGTCAGCTGAAAAATGACGAGCGTGCGATCATTTTTTATCTCGCGTTCTTCAACACTTCGTATCATTCCGGCCGCTACGACCTCTCCGATAGCAGAATCTATCTGCTCGATCGGAATTGGCTCTTCATCAAAATCCCTGCCGTAAAGCACGTCATTATTTTGAATTTTTTTCCTGAAATATTCGCCGTTTCTGCCTTTTTCCGGCGCGCCCTTCCTGTGCGGCGCATTTTTTCTGGCCGCGGCAGCCTTTTTTTCAGCAATTTTTTTATCAGCAGTTTTTTCAGGCGCCGCCTGCGCGCCGGGATCATTAACTCCGTCACCGCCAGCGGCGGCAGCCTGCATGTTGCGCTCTATCTCGGCAACGCGCAGGGAAAGCGCATGCTCCTTCTCGCGCTCATAACGGTTTTCTTTTTTGCTGGCATAACGGTATACGACCTCTATTTCAAACCCAAACCGGTTAAAAAACACTTTCCGGAAATAATCTGCCAGCGTCTCTGCATATGTATGCGCAAGAAAACCGTCCTCCAATGTCAGCACAAGGCTGTCATTTTCCGAAAAAGTCCAGCTTGAGCGCCTGAGCAGGTTATATTCCAGCGTCCAGTATTTTTCCAGTTCAAAAAGCATGCTGTCATAGTAGCTTTCCATAATCTTCGCCGGAGTATACTGCCTGGACAGTCTGTACCGGTCAATGATACGGACATCCATATTTTTCATGCGGAATACCTGTTTTTTTAACGCGTCCTCAATCTTATAAAGAACCGGCTTGCCAATCAGCCGGTCGCTCCTGATATAGACGCGCGCCAGCGAATTTGTAGATGTTTTGGATACCCTTGTAACCTCCGCATCCTGAATATAGGCCGCCAGTTCTTCCGGCAGGCGCACTGTCTTAAATACATCAAAAAATCTGTCCAAAGCAAACGCTCCTGTGATTCTGCCCCGATTAGCCTTACTGTTCCCAATGGTCGAGCTCGTCCCTCAACGCATCAAGCAGCTCGCTCTCCGGCACTTTCCGTATGATCTCCCCATGACGCATCAAAACGCCGCATCCATCTCCGCCGGCAATGCCTAGATCAGCCTCTTTGGCTTCTCCCGGCCCGTTGACAACGCAGCCCATAACTGCCAGCTTCAGATTCAGGTCATAGCCATATGACATCTCCTCAACCTGCCGCGCAAGGCTGATCAAATCGATCTGCGTCCTGCCGCAGGTCGGGCATGAAACTACCTCGATACCGCCCTTGCGCAGTCCAAGCGTCCGCAATATGAGCTTCGCGGCTTCGACCTCACGGACGGGATCATCTGTCAGCGAAACA
>CANRBP010000054.1 GCA_947628875.1 uncultured Lachnospira sp. | reverse complement strand
CAATGCCTCTTCCAGACAGGCCAGATCGTATGCTAATTGCTTTTCCCGCTGTGCCGCCGACTCACCGCCTGCACGGCGCACTTTTTTATATACGTCCTGCGCCAGCGCCTTTTCACGCCGCAGATATTCCAACAGGCATTGATCGCGCCGCTTCAGAAGGCTGCCGCCATACCGCAGACAGGCTTCCTGCTCCAAAGGATATTTTTCCGCGCCGCCAAGCGGCTGCCTGATGTTTTCCGTGTGCCGGCAATCCATTATCCAGTAAAACTGGCTGTCTTCTTTTAATATTTCTTCGCGCAGCACATCAAACCCGTTTTCATGCAGGAACTGCCTGAATTCCCTGAGCTGTGACTGCGGCGACAGTATAAGCTGCGTTTTTTTTCCGATTTTTTCAAATCCCTGAATAAGAATGCGCTGAATCAGACGCCCTCCCATACCGCAGATCGTAATCGTATCCGCCTCGAAGCGCTCCAGCCTGTCCAATCCGTCCGACAGGCGAAGTTCTACCTGTTTTCCGACACCATAAGCAGCTATATTTGCCTGTGCTTTTTGCAGCGGTCCCTGCCGCACATCCATTCCAATCACATGATTTGAAATGCCGTTCTTTACAAGGTATACAGGCAGATATCCGTGATCCGTGCCTATATCTGCGACTGTCCCATGAGGCGTGACCATACGGGCAACCATGCTTAACCTTTTTGATAATTTCAAGGCCTCCATATGCTGCTCCTGATTAAATTAATCCAGATAATCTTTCAGTTTGCGGCTCCTGCTTGGATGGCGGAGTTTCCGCAGGGCTTTTGCCTCTATCTGGCGAATACGTTCCCTGGTAACATTAAATTCCTTGCCTACTTCCTCAAGCGTCCTCGCCCTGCCGTCATCCATGCCGAAACGCAGCCTCAGCACTTTCTGCTCCCTCTCGGTCAGCGTTCCAAGCACCTCCACGAGCTGTTCTTTCAACAATGTCGATGCAGCCGCCTCAGCAGGCACCGGCACATTGTCATCCTGAATGAAGTCTCCAAGATGGCTGTCCTCTTCTTCTCCGATCGGCGTTTCCAGCGAAACAGGTTCCTGAGATATCTTTTGGATTTCGCGCACGCGCTCTACAGGTATGTCCATCGCTTCGGCAATTTCCTCCGGAGACGGCTCCCTGCCCAGTTCCTGCAAAAGCTGTCTGGACACGCGAACAAGCTTATTGATTGTCTCGACCATGTGTACCGGAATACGGATCGTGCGGGCCTGATCTGCTATAGCTCTTGTAATTGCCTGGCGTATCCACCATGTTGCATATGTGCTGAACTTGTACCCTTTTCTGTAATCAAATTTTTCTACAGCTTTGATTAATCCAAGGTTTCCCTCCTGTATAAGATCCAAAAACAGCATTCCCCTGCCGACATACCGCTTCGCTATGCTTACAACCAGCCTGAGATTCGCCTCTGCAAGGCGTTTTTTTGCCTCTTCATCTCCCTGCTCCATCCGCTTCGCATACTCTATTTCTTCTTCCGCAGACAGCAGCGGGACTTTGCCGATTTCTTTCAAATACATCCTTACAGGATCCTGCAGGCCGATGCCATCAGGAACCGACAGATCTATCTTTTCGATGTCTATCTCTTCCTCATCATCAAGCAGGATCTCATCGTCTCCCTCGTCCTCATCGCCCATCTTGACGTCTACATTATTAACATCCAGAAATTCAAACACTTTCTCCATCTTATCGGCTTCAAAATCCGTGTCTGAGAAATATGCCATGATTTCCTGGTAATCCAGCACATTCTTTTTCTTCTTGGCCAGCTGCAATAATCCCTTACACTTCTCGTCAAATTTAACGGCCATCTCCTGTGCGATTTCTTCTTCTGTAAGCTCCACAGGTTCCTCATCTTCCTCCAGATACCTGCTGCTTTCCCTTTTAGATGAAGCCTTTTTGGCTGTTTCTTTCTTCGTCTTTTCCTCGGATACAGATTTAGCATGCTTGTCCTGCACAGTCTGTTCAGGCGCGCCTGCATCATCATGTTTCTGCGCGTCTTCCTTTTTGGCTGCGGCAGTTTTTTTAGAAGCTGCTGCCTTCTTTTTAGTTTCCTTTTTTACGGTCTCTTTATTTTCAGGCTTTTTTTTCACGGACTCTTTTTTCTCAGGCGCCTTTTTCTCTGTTTCTTTCTTTTTTGCCTCCTTCTTCTCAGGTGCTTTCTTCGCGTTTTCCTTTTTGTCCGTTTCCTTCTTTTTAGCTTCTTTTTCTTCCGGCTTCTTCTCGGTCTCCTTCTTTTCCGATTCTTTCTTGCCTGCTTCTTTCTTTTCCTTTTTTTCAGGCTCCTTCTTTACATCTGGAGCTGATTTCTTTTTTCCATCCTGATCCAAAACTTCTTCTGTAAGGTTTTCTTTCTTTTTTGCCATTGATGGTCCATCCTTCCATTTTCTTTTCTTCATCTATTGTTCTGCAAGCTTTCTAAATCGTTATGTGAATTTGTCCGAGTTTAATTTGCTTTGCAAGCAGTTCCTGCATAACATGAGCATCGCCTGCATGTTTAAGCGCTTCCTCAAGGCTGTTTTTTTTGACCTTCGCCACCGCGTCATTCAACGCACGTTCGCGCTCACTCCTGCTCAGGCCTTCATCAAGCTCTGCACTAAACAATGCCGCAACCTCGCTATGCTGCTCCTCTGTTCCGTATGTATTGATAATCCCAGCCGGACTGACACGCCCCTGCTTAAACTGCGCATACAGCTTGTCCGCTACATCGCGCAGCAGCGGATCTGAAAAATCCTCCGGCTGAATATATGCTTGTACCTTTTCATAAATCACATGGTCATCGATCATCCATGTTAACAGGATTTTTTCTGCCTGGCGCACGCCGCTCTCCCTTTTTTTCTTCAGCGGCTTTTCCTGCCCTGAAATTGCCTGTTTCTGAATGATTCCCTTTTTTGTTCCATAATTTGCCACCAGTTCATGCATCCCGTCCGCCGATATCTGAAATTTACGGCAGACCGCCTGCAGGTAATTTTCACGCTCCAAACGCTCTGTAAAGCCTGCCAGCTTTTCCGCCGTCTCACGTTCAAACATGGTAGAACTTTCCGGATCTGCTCTGTCATATTTTTTCTCAATTATGGAAATTTCATACAAAAAACTGTTTTCAGCCTTATCCATACGCTCCTGAAACGCTTCCGCTCCGAGCGCCTTGATAAATTCGTCCGGGTCTTTATATGGCTGCATATCTATAACCTTTGCAGACAAACCGGCTTCCTTTAGGATAGGGATCGCGCGCATCGCTGCCTTGGTTCCGGCTTCGTCACTGTCGTATGCCAGTAAGACCTGGCTGGTATAGCGTTTTATCAGCTGCGCATGGCCAGCCGTAAGTGCTGTGCCTAGTGAAGCGACTGCCTCCGCAAAGCCTGCCTGGTGCAGCGCGATCACATCCATGTAACCCTCGCATATAATTAAAGCAGGCTTGCGCGATGCCCGCGCCACATTCAGGCCATAGAGGCTGCGGCTCTTATCAAACAGCCTTGTTTCCTTCGAATTTAAATATTTCGGTTTTGCATCCCCCATAACTCTGCCGCCAAAACCTATTACCTTATTGTTAATATCCATAATCGGAAACATTACGCGGTTCCAGAATTTATCACGGATTCCGCGCTCATATGTAAACAATCCCGATTCTTTTAAAATTTCATCATCATATCCCTGATCTTTCAGGTAATGATACAGATCGCTTCCGCCCTGCCCTGAATAACCCAGTCCGAAGCGCAGGATAATCTCGTCCGATAATCCCCTTTTTTTCAGATAATCCATTCCAAGTGTTCCCTGAGCGGATTTCAGCAGCCTGAAATAATATATTGCCGCCAGCTTATTTACAGACAAAAGCTTTGCTTTTATATCCCGATCCTGCCTCTCCTGCTGCGTGCGATCCGTTTCCGGAAGTTGCATCCCGACCCGCTCTGCAAGCGCCTTCACTGCCTCAAGAAATGTATATTTTTCATATTCCATAACAAAAGTAATCACATTTCCGCCGGCGCCGCAGCCAAAGCAATGGTACAGCTGTTTGCCAGGCGACACGGAAAAAGACGGTGATTTTTCATTGTGGAACGGGCACAGCCCACATATGAGCTGCCGCTCTGTTTTAATTTTATATAACCGGAAATAACATCCACAATATCATTGCGCGATACCACTTCCTCAATCACTTCTTCTGCATACATGATCTATACCTTCCATGATTTCGGTACAAAGATTTCCTCAAATTTTTCAACAGAATACTGGTCGCTCATGCCTGCAATGTAATCGCAGATAACCTGCTCAATTTTTTCGCCCCTGATTTTAACCAGGTTTTTGAAATTGTCAGGCAGCGCATCAGGATTGCCTGCATAATAGCTGTACAGTTCAGTTATCAGTTTATCCGCCTTGCTCTCCTCACTCTTAGCTGTCGGATTCTGGTACAGGCTTTCAAACATAAACTGGCGCAGCTGCGTCATAGCGCCGCCTATTTCATCAGACATACAGATATCATTTTTGCCCATACTGTTGAGTATGATATCTTTGATCATTGTATTAAGCCGTGATTTTGTTGTATTTCCTAAAACCCGCGAATATTTCTCCGGTATATCGTTCTCGCTGAAAATATGCGCGCGGATTGCATCATCTATATCATGGTTTATATATGCGATCTTATCAGACAGGCGAACCACTTTGCCTTCCAATGTGGAAGGCCTGCCAGCAGTCTGATGGTTGAGTATCCCATCTCTCACTTCCCATGTCAGATTCAACCCTTCCCCATCTTTCTCAAGAAGTTCCACAACACGCACGCTCTGCCTGCAATGGCTGAATCCCATCGGGCAAATCCTGTTCAGTACGCGCTCCCCAGCGTGTCCAAACGGCGTATGCCCCAAATCATGCCCAAGCGCAATAGCCTCTGTTAAATCTTCATTCAGCCGCAAAGCTCTCGCAATGCTCCGTGCGATCTGCGAAACCTCCAGCGTATGCGTCAGCCGTGTCCGGTAATGATCACCGGCAGGCGACAGGAATACCTGCGTCTTATGTTTCAGCCGCCTGAAAGATTTGCAGTGCAAAATCCTGTCTCTGTCCCTCTGATAAACTGTACGCATCTCACAGTGCGGCTCCTCACGATCCCGCCCTCTTGATTCATCACTGAAGCTTGCATAACAATTCAAGTATGTATGCTCATGTTTTTCCTGTTGTTCTCTTATATTCATGTATACCCCAGCTCTTTTATTATATAGGATCAGTCTTGCGGCTCTGCTGCCAAACCGCAAGTTAAACTATAAGTTAAACATCTGATGAAAAGAATGCCAAAAAAATACCCATACCGTAAAAAATGCCTTTGTTTTGAATATTCTGCATGATATACATTTTTCCTTTTTATTTAATTGTATTTTTTTCAGTACAATTTTCTTCAATACAATTCTCTGATGAATATTTCAGCCGCATCACTGCTGAACCGGCACTATGAACGCGCCAGCCGCCCCTGCTCCAATGCATATCAGAAATGCGCGGATCGCAGCTGCCTGATCCATCACTATTCCTTTATTCATTGCTATAGAAGCTGCTGCAAGCACTGCAAAATAAACCAATCCAAAAAGCATCCCCCACAAAAGCCGCCTGGTCTTTCCTTTTTTTGCGAGCACATATCCTCCTGCAAATGAAGATAGCGCATACGTAGCAATTATTCCTGCCGTTACCTGCCAGTCTGACAGATTAAACCGGTAAAGCACCAGCGCCATTACCAGCAGGATTATTCCTGTAAATATGTACATGACAGCCAATGTTTTGATAACATTTAATATATGCTTCCCCATATAAGTCTCCTTCCATATTGAAAATCTTTCTGCTGCTCGATTTATGTTTTATCATATGAAAGAGTTTTTGTTTATATAACCGGATTTGCAACACCAGACTCAAACAAACGCCATTCTTGACAGTATCCATATTGTCCTGTACAATAGAGTCCATTACAGGCTGATTTTGTTTTATAGCCATGATATTTTTAGAAGGAGTTGATTTTTTTTGGATACTGACAGTATCTTGCAGTTATTTTTTATTATTCTTCTTTTAGTCCTGTCAGCTTTTTTTTCATCTGCGGAGACAGCCTTCACTACGGTAAATAAAATTAAAATACGCTCGCTTATCGATGAGGGCAGCAAACGGGCAGTCACTGTTGACAAGATCATCAACAACTCTTCTAAAATGTTAAGCGCCATTTTAATCGGCAATAACATTGTTAATATATCTGCATCTTCATTAACCACAACACTGGTGATCCATGTGTTTAACAATTATGCAACCGGCATTGCAACGGGCATACTTACAATCGTTGTGCTTATATTCGGTGAAATTACGCCAAAGACAGTCGCCACGGTTCATGCGGAAAAAATCGCGCTTATATATGCGCCTGTTATATCTGCAATCATGTGGATATTAACGCCAGCCATTATCATAATTGATTTTCTGGCAGGCATATTCCTCAAATTGTTTAAGATTGACAGCCGCAACGGAAAAAAACTGATTACGGAAGCAGAACTGCGCACGTTTGTAAAAGTCAGCCATGAAGATGGCGTCATTGAAACAAACGAAAAGGAAATCATTACCAACCTTTTTGACTTTGGCGAAGCACAGGCAAAAGATGTCATGATTCCAAGGATTGACATGACGCTCATTGATATCACCTCGGATTATGCCTCTATTATTAAGCTTTTCCGTGAAACAAAATATACGCGCATCCCCGTTTACGAGGAAAATGCAGATAATGTTGTCGGAATCTTAAATATTAAAGATTTAATCCTTGTGCCGCACGAAACTCTGTTTGACATCCGTAAACTCATGCGCAAGCCGTTTTTCACATATGAACACAAAAACACGTCCGAACTGTTTAAGGAAATGCAGGGAAACTCTCAGAGCATTGCAATTGTTTTGGACGAGTATGGTTCAACCATCGGCATGATCACAACCGAAGATCTTTTGGAAGAAATTGTCGGTGATATCCGTGATGAGTACGATACTGACGAGACAGAGCCATTTTGCAAGCTTTCACACAATATATACAGAATTGACGGGGCATACAAGCTCTCTGACATCAATGACGCACTGGGAACATCGCTTTCTTCTGATGATAACGATTCTGTCGGCGGATATATCATTGAGAAACTTGATCGTTTCCCTTCCCGTGGCGACCGCTACCGGATAGATTCGCTTGAATTTATCATTGAGCGTGCTTCTTCAACGCGGATCGAATCCGTACTTTTAAAAGTACACAATTCATAACAGTTTTTGAATAAGGGGACTGCGCGCGGCAGTCCCCTTATTTATGCTATCCTGCGCTATTTTACCCTTGAAACGCTGCCATCACGCCTGATTGTCCAACGCTGTATGCAGTCTTCTTCCTGCAGGACAGCAAGCTGGCTGGCCTTTAGCTTTCCTACATTGTTGTACCATGATTCATCACCTGTTGTCCTCCGCACAAAAGCGGCGTTGTAACGGCTTGATGAAGCTTTGACCAGCTGAAACTGCTTTTGCCGCCACTGTGCGTACAGCCTTATTTCAGAGCCATCCTCTGATGTCAGGTTTGTCACTGTTTCTCCAGCCTCAAATGATGTGCCGTCTCCGCCTGGGCGCGTATTCCATGACACAAACTCAAATCCGGTTCTAACCGGTTTCTCCAATGTCAGTTGTACAGCTTCTCCATAACTGGCTTTCTGCGCTGGCATAATCCCCTCAACGCCGTTTCCATTGCCGTCATAAACTATATAATATGTGATTGGGTTTACATCTTCCTGCCACAGCGCATGCATTACTGTATTTTTTTCTATGCGGCAGCTTGCATTGCATGGATAACGCGTGCCATCTTCGCCATTCTGTGCCCATACTGCAAACTGGTACTCATGGATATATCCGTCTTTATTTATTTTAGGGCGGCTGCATTCTCCAAGTATTACCGTCTGCCCCAGCACTTTGCCGGGCGCTGACGCACTGCAGTATACCGCAGCCGTTACAGGCTGCACGGACTTATTCTCCGTTCCGCCGTTTACATTATACGAAAGGATCGCATCTGCCGCATAAACAGCATAGTAAACAATATTATCGCTGATGTTTACATACTTTGTGCCAGCCTTGATCCGGCAGTTCCGGACATTAACGCTGCAAATATCAGGTTCGCTGTCATAGCCTACCGTCCTCACGCCAGACACATCTTTCCAGTCTGTATATGCACGGATATCCGGCACGCTGACTGCTGCTGACGACTGATTGTTATACAGCATTGCGCTGACGCTCCTGCTTCCCTTGCAGTCCACAAATGAGGCCTCTACCGGCTTTGAATATGAGGCATATAGCGTTATATCGCTCTTTCCCATTAAGATTTCCCCATCCTGGCCTCTTATGGCATCCTGTTTTTCATTCCACCCATTCTGAGTCCATCCGCCTCTTTTTATGCTGTTTTTTTCCAGGTCAACCGGAGCTTCATAATATACCCATTCAGTTTTATCCTGGCTGCTTCCATTCTGCCATGTGCCGCCATTGTGAGCAACATTATATGTTACCATATACCTTTGGCGTTCATAATATAAGTCTACAGATACATGATCTGCATACAGCCCTACCGATACAGCCTGCCTGTTTCCAACTTTCCCATATGAGTAATATATCCCCTTCGTTACTTCCAAAGAGCTGTCCTTTAATTCCGCTAATTTATAGGATTTACATTTCATTTTTACAAGTTCCTCTGTCTTTGTTGGAACCTGCGGATATTTTCCGTCAATACCGCATACATAATGGTTTACCGTTATCTTGCCATAAGGTTCCTGCTGGCTCATCTTCCACAGCGCAGATATATAAATATCGCCGCTGCCTGCTGCATAGCAGCCGCACTCAAAGCGCCAGTAACCATCCTGCACGCGCTCAAAGGCTGTATTGCTGTCCCATCCCATAAAACTCCAGCCATCACGGACAGGTTCGCGGATATAAATATAAGGCGTTACGCCGATAAAATCAGCATGTTCATAAAATACACCCTCTCGCGGGCATTCATTTCCTTCACGCGCCTCTACTGTATGCGCTGCACCTGTTTTATCGAGCACAGTCGCGCCAACACCCATTGAATCAAGCAATGTGCCAGCCTGCCATCCCAGGCCGCTCCTGTCGATCTCCGTCTGCCAATACATGCTGCCGCTTGTGCCGCCATTGAGATGAAGTTCGATCATGCGGCTGAAATCATATTCGTTTACTTCAGCTTTTACCGTCAGTACACCGTAAAAGACAACTGCCAGCAATCCCATAAGCAAGGCCGCAGCCGATCGCCAGCGTCTTCCTTTTGCCTTTTTCCATCTTTTTATTTTTTTCATCAATCACCCCATCCTTTTGCATCTTTCTTTTTCCGTCATCTTAAAGCGTATGCTAATCTTTAAAACGAACTGCCCGTTCACAGCAGCTTTTTCCTGTACGCCCTTTATAGGCATACTGATAGGATTCCTCCACAAGCAAGTCAAACGTGCCTGTACTTATATCCGCCTGCAGCACGGAAACTGTAATTTCCCCGTCCGTGCCGATCAGTTCCTTCAATGCACCGCAAAACACATTCAGCAAACTTTCTGTATATGACTCCGATTGCGCTTCATCATAATCCATATCGCCATATGCCTGCGCCATCTGTGCAAGCGCATAGTCCGTTGCCGATTCCAATGCGGCACTGACTTCATTGTCACGCACATTCCTGCTGACGATCGTACTGTGTATGCATACCAGCAATACCAGCAGCACCAGCATTCCGCACCCTGTTACTGCCGTCCTCATCCGCCGCCTCCATGACCGCTGTATGAAACCCTCGCAAAACCAGTATAAGCATGCTGTCTCTCCAGCTTTAGAAAAGCCGTCCGCAAAGTATATTGCAGTTTTATCTTATAATACACATAATCCCTGGTTTTTCCGACATATGTACAGGAAAACTGCATTCCGTTCTTATCAGCTGTTTCTTTTGCTGCTGCCGCCGTATACGCATCAAGGCCATTATCTTCAAGCGCACTGCCATGTACCTCAATATAATCTTCGATGTACTGCTCCACTTCATTAACCCGGGAGACCTGCTGGTTCATCAGCACAAAATCAATATTGGCATAGCAGAACAGCGTCATCAGCAGCAGATAAAAAGAAGTTTCCATTATGCTTTTCATCTTTAAGCTATCCCCTGTTTCCGAATTCTTACGGAC
>CANRBP010000053.1 GCA_947628875.1 uncultured Lachnospira sp. | reverse complement strand
GACTGAGCAGCCGCATCGCCTGATTCATCAGCATCCGTGACAGGCTTCGGATACACTTTCCCGGAAGGGCGCTCCCCCTTGACCTGCTTGACAATTGTGCCGTTGCAAAAAATGTGTACATTTATGTTTTTTTCAAGGCCGCGCAGCTTAAAATATCCATAGCTCCAGCCTGCAAACGCTCCGGCTACAAGCCCGAAGCCATACCAAAGCGTATTATGGAGCTGCATGGCCAGAATGCTGCCTGCAAAGGTAACAGCGCAGAAAATAACGCTTGTGAGCATGGCGCCGTTCAAGTCGTTGAAATAGTACAAAAACAGGAAGTTTGAGTACATTATAAACAGGATAAAATATCCGACAGCCAGGCAAGGATATATCTGTATGACAGTACCCGTATAGCCAAAACGCTGCAGCCCGATGAGGCAGATCAGAAACACAACAGTGGAGATCACAAACTGTATGCGCGTTATGCTCATTATAAGATCGGACAGCTGCCTGAACATCCTGGACTGGCTTTTCTGGATATCCAGAAGACGGCCGCCGATTACCGCCTCCGAATACCTCTTGTAACGTATGTTAAAATGCATTTCAACAAGGACTATAAAGATCACGCTCGCTGAAATATTCGTAAACATTGCCACGCATGAGGCCAGGTCGTATGTCTCCGCACAGACAAAAGTATCCGCTATCTTAATTCTAAGATCTGATGTCCAGAACACAAAATTATGTATGAACAGTCCCAGCGTATAAAGCGCGTTGGCAGCCACAAGCTTCCAGTATCTTCCGATATACACGAATACCATTTTATACTGATGGCTGTAGCCGGTGAAATACTGCTTGAGCAGCGCAAATCCCAGGCTGGCCGTTATCAGAAATCCGATGGTCATTGACAGCAGCATGGAAAACGGCACCGGCATTTTCAGCAGATATACCATAATGCATGATAACCCAAGGCTGATCGCCATGCCGATAAAATAAAACAGCGAAATTTTTGCGTAGTCTTTGCACAGCGACAAATACTGCATCGTGTAAAATACCAGCGTAAGCGATACAAAACAGCATACAGATACGAGAATATATATAATATCCACATGGCCGACAAGGTACTCGCGCATGCAAAACGGAATTATCATCACAGCATTAATGCCAAGGTTTAAACAAAGACCCACATAAAAGCACGGCATAATGTCCTCATATCGCTCCTCAAAAATAACATCCGACATATACCGCGAAAGCACAGCATTAAGCACAGACGCTCCCAAAAGCGAAAAGATGAATACATACAGTACCGTTGCCTGGAAAAGCTGCTTGTCATTGTATGTGCAGTCCTGGTATCCCAGCACCCACTGCATCAGCAGGATATCCGCCATTACAAGCAGCATGGGCGCTATCGTTGTCACAACGCTGTAGCTCGCGCCTGCAACATGGCTGGCTAGCGTATTTCTGTCAAAGAACTTATTTAATTTTATTCCAATTCCTGCCATACTATCTCCATTCCCGCTTAACTTGCGTGTTTACACAGACATTTCATTATAAATATCATCATATGTCTGCTTCATATGCTGTATCGTATATTTTTTCATAAGGCGTGCATATCCGTTTTCCCCATATTCCAGCCGCATTTTTTCGTTTTCCGCCAGCGTGAGTATGGCGCTGGTGATCTCTTCCACATTCATGATATGCGTAAGTATGCCGGACTGCCCTATGCCATCGTCCTCGCCGTATATCAGGCCGCTGCAGTTGCCTACATCTGTTGCGATCACCGGCTTGCGTGCGGCGTAACTTTCCAGAATTGTCAGCGGCTGCCCCTCGCTTATGCTTGTCAGTATCGTAAAATCCATACGTCCCATATATTCGCGCACATTGATACGGCCCGTAAACACAACGTCCTCTATCTGCATATCGGAAACGAGGTCAAAACATTCTTTCGCATACTGCTTATCCTCGTCCATAGGCCCCATTATCCACAGCTTCAGCGCCGGATTGTTGTTCTTCGCATAGCCGAAAGCCATTATCATTGTCTTGACATCTTTGATCGGCGTCACGCGCAGTATCGCGCCGACATTGATAAATGAATCGCCATCTTCCCTTCCCGGTATATCCTCATACAGCTGCGCGTTGATGCCGTTCGGCGTGACAAGCGTTTTTTCCTCTGGACATCCCAGCTCGATCTGGAGCGTGCGCGCATGTGCGTAAAGCGAGGTGACTTTATCCGCCATATTGTACGCAAACTGGGACATCTTCCTAAACTGGTCGATCCACAGATTTTTATATATGCCGCTTATCCAGGAAGCCTTGATTATCTCCTCCTCGCGCTCACGCGTGTAAATGCCGTGCTCCGAGATTAGCAGATGGCTTTTCGGATAGAGCAGCTTTGCCATCGCGCCGAGCACGCCGGAATAGCCTGTTGCAACGCAATGGTACAGATCCGCCTTTGGCAGTTCGGACTGCATTGCCAGGAATAACGGCAGATACATGGATCTCATCGTCCATAGGAAATCTGAAAATACTATCTCCGAGTGCTTTTTCTCATAGCACTTTGTTACTACGTCCAGAAAATCCGGCCCCATCAGAAGCTCATCCAGCGACATTTTGCGCGCCTGGAAAAATTTCGTCAAAGTGGCCCAGTCCGTATTATCGTTTAACAGCAGTCCCTCCAGCGCAACTGCATTTTTAGAGGAAAGACGGGTCTTATGCTTCTTGCGCACCCGCTTTACCCAGTCGTTGTCATTTAAGTATACCTCATATACCTCTGTCAGGTTTTCCGGAAGCGTATATTTAAATTTGCCGCTCACGCTCCTGTCAGAGATGATTGCCAGCATGATAAACTCATGCTGCGGGAAGGAGGTAATAATATTGTTAATCCACCCGGAAACGCCACC
Organism: uncultured Lachnospira sp.; assembly: GCA_947628875.1. Classification (GTDB taxonomy): domain Bacteria; phylum Bacillota; class Clostridia; order Lachnospirales; family Lachnospiraceae; genus Lachnospira. Next base: position 7,596 of record CANRBP010000053.1, on the reverse strand, counting down.
TACCACATACGGATAGCATCCCTCTGCAATCATGCATATTTTCATATTGTCCTGCCCCTCTGTAATCTCTGCACCCCTAAACTCTAGTTCCTGTCGCTAAGCGTTACGACAACCGTGCCGGAATCGGCTGTGAGCAGGTATGTGCCTTCCTCCACCTGCTTCACGGTACCGCCCTCCACCTCCAGAATGTCCTGATTGTGGAAACGCAGCATGAATTCTGCAAATTCGTCAAAATTTTCTATGTTTATAGTAATTTCATTATTATGCTTTTCAAATGAATAGTCCATAGACAAAAATTTCCTGATGCGCCTGTCTGTTTCTGATATCGTACAGCTCGTAAAATATTTATGGCTGCTCAAATATGACATCATCGCAGTTGATACATTTTTATATGTCTTATCCCACAGCTGCGCCGAACTGATAGGCCATGTAGTCCTGGTCAGATCAAGCTTGATGCTTGCATAGGCCAGCGCCGTATTCAGGCTTTTCTGCATAAAATCACGCTTAAAGCTGTATCCAGCCGCCGATATCAGGCTGCGGATCTGCAGCGTATCTGTCGTTCCGACATAGCTGAACAGCTCCCCTGCCGAATAAAGGGAATCATCAGTCACGATAGTGCGCACGTTTTCAAGCAGCGGCTCATCGGCAGATTCAAGGTATGCTATTTCTCCCGATTTTGCATATATGGATAAAAACTTGTAATTGCCGATATATGTATGAAAAAACTTCCTGTCAAGAGAAAGCTTTTCCTCCAGCGATGTCTGCTGGTTTTTGTATGTCGATATGCCTGCCTCAAATCCTTTTTCACTGAACAGGCGGAAAAAATACTCCATTTCCTGAGATGACGGGCCGGCCTTATCCGTATAGTCAAACTGAGGCGTGATCATGAATGTAAACTTCGCGCCTGTTTCCGCTGCCAGATTTGACATATCTGGCCAGATGACATTTTCCATCACAGCGGACATGTTGCGGCTATAGTAGTCATTCATCTCTTTTTCATGCTCAAAGGCAAATACCGGGTAATTTTTTACAATCACCGACTGTGCATTTATAACCGGATAGAGTTCATAATCCTTCAATTCATACATTATCGCGCTTAATATCCCAAAGCCGGTGCAGTCGCTGAAATAATCGCCAGCCACGACAAAATTGTACGATTTTTCCGTGCTTTTCCGCCACATCAGCGCCGGAAGATCCTCATTTTGGATCTTATCGTACTGCTCATCTTCAAGCACCGCAGACATATATGTTTTCGTGCCGCTGTCCAGCACATACCATGGCATTCGCAGATCCATATCCTGGTAACGCGCCTGGGAAGGCTCGTTTACTATATACCATGTTTCTCCGCCGAGAAGGAAACCGTCATACAGCTTTACGCCGGAAACTGCGGCATTATCCTTTACCGCCAGCATAATGCCGAGCATATTGCGAAGCTCCTCATTGTCGCTTATCATCTGGAAACCCGGCAGCGTACAGAACACCAGGCTTATGCCTTCATTGCTCATTGCCTGCAAAAGCTGCATATCTTCTTCGTTATATTCCATATATGCGGAATCAATAAGCACGGCATCCGGCATTCTCAGCCTGTATTCTTTGTAGTCATGTATAGACTGGTAGCACAGCATATTTCTTTTTGTGTATGTACACCACTGGTATACGATGCTCCCGACTCTCCCATCCTGAATGCTGCCAATGTAGACGATAAAACGCCTGTCATCTTCTAAAACATCCTGTTCGGAGCGCATGACAGTATAGGCATCGTTATGCCCAAGCTTTGTGTCCTCGCTTTTAACATACCTGTTCACATCATAGCTGTTATTATCTTTGCGGATAATGCCGGCTGCCTGGAACATAAACAGAACCAGAAGCATAATGCAGCTGATCGTAAAGTATATTCTCTTTGATACATTTCTTTCGCTCATAATATTGCCCTCTATTCGTTGTAGCCAAAATCGATCACCAGGCTGTACAGATTGGACTGGTTCTGGATAAGCCTGTAACATATAAACTCGTCATCTTCATAATATACAGACATATCCTGCGGAAACAGCTTCATAAACTGCTTTGCCCAGTAATACATCTTTGACATGACTACCAGCCTGTTCTGCGCCTTATACGGCGCAATGCCTGATGATTCCGGCAGCGGCATGCCGGCCATGACCGGCGAAACCCTCTGGCCGCTGCGCGCATGTTTTACCAGATAATCCAACGGCCTTTTTTCTATATAAAAATAGACATATTTGGTCGGAATCGTAAGCCGCTGCTGCGCAGTCGAATATTTCTGATAACGCAGAAATGTGATCGTCTCATAATGGTATCCATGCGTGTCTATCATCTGCAGCTCATCGTTTGCCGACACGATCGTCCAGCTGTGATCCGGATTGCTTTTGATAATATTATAGAGGCATTCAATAGCACCGTTTAGCGACATCTGGTTGGCACGCGTAAGCACCTGCGGCTGGCGGACTCCAAAAAGAAGCAGGCTGGCCGCGCATATGGCAGCGGATAACGCAAATGAAACCCCGTTCATCCATGCCCGGCTGTGAAACAGTACATCTATAAAACCGACTATAATATCCGCTGTCATGGAAAACAGTATTCCCAGCACATAAACCAGATATATCCTTGACCTGTTCGTATCCATAAGCGATGGCAGTCCCAGCGCCCCTGCATCGTATAAGCCAAACAGCAGCACCAGAATAAACATGCTTACTGAAATTGCCTGAAAACCATAGTCAAACTGCCGCAGCAGGCACATTAACAGTCCTCCTGCAAGCAGGACGCCGCAGCAGGCAAATATCGCCTGCACAAAAAGCTGCGCATTCCGGCTGAAAACAGCACTGCGTATGCTTGAACAAAGCGTTGAATACATATGGCCCAGCAGCTGCTCAAGCCGCACTCCTTTGTTTTCCGCTTCCTCTATCACAATATCATCTTCCAGGTCAGGCTGAAGGTTCTCTTCCGCCATCGTAACATCTTCTTTTTCGCCGTCCTGCTGGCCGTCTGCGCCGGAACTTCCGCTGCCGCCTGTTTCTCCGGTGTCTCCGCCGGCATTGTCCTCCTGGTTTTCCCCCGGCGCAGCCTGAGTCTGATTGTTATCCTCATCTTCCCTGCTGGCCTCTTCCCCCTTATCTTTGTCATCATCAGCAGAACTGCCTCCTCCGGTGATTACGTTCATGCCCCATCCGAGCGAACCCTGCAGCGGCTTTCCTCCGATTACCGCCACTGCCATCGGCAGTATGCCCAAAAATAACCCGAGCAGAAAAGCTCCCATCAGCCTGACGAAATATTTAGGCCTGAAAATCCTGGCTGCGAACCCGAACACGATCGCAACACAGAACAGTCCTGCAATCATAGTGTCATAAAAATGAACCGCTATAGTCATGCTGAAGCATATAGCTGCCAGAAGGGCATCCTGCTTTGCCAGACGTTTATTTTTTCCGTCCTCCTCTTTAATGGCAAGCTTTTGATGCCTGAAATACTCAAATATAAAATAAATGCTCGGCAGTATGAACATCATGCCGTATTCCTGCGGCAGGGCATCAATAAAACGCGATGTGCAGCCTACATTATAAAAATCGGCGACAACATACAAAAACATGCCCGCATAAGCCGCATAAGCAGACCGGCAGATACCGCGGATAAATACATACAGCGCCATATGTATATACAGCACCTGCGTTATGACAAACAGGCGGAATATAATATATGTATCTATCCCAAATACAGTATGGATATAATATACAATGCAATGGAACCCAAACGGGTACACGCCTGCCACAAAAATATCATTTTTGCCCATCGCATTTACCCAGTAGTTATGCACAGGCAGATCTGATGCAGGATATCCGTAATTGATAATGCTGTTTGTGCCAAACCTGATGCACAAAAATACGCACATAGCCAATATCAGAAGATATTCTGTTTTATGGCGCGAAACAATGCCGTATATATGCTTCCATATCTTTTTAAGCCATTTAAGCAGGACATCACGGCATTTGCCTGCAAATGTGCGAAAACCCATAACACCCTTGATATACTTGTCAAAGGTATCCATCATCTGCAGCAGGCTTACGCGCATCTGCTTATGGTTCTGCCAGATATAAAATCCTCCTGCCGGAACGGCCGTAAACAGGACAAGTGTATAAAAATTGGATATATGCGCCAGCTGCAGCAAAAATACCATGTTCATAATATAAAAATTGCCGATGGCCAGGTAGATCATAAACCGCTCCAGCACGCGCCTTTTTGCAAAATAGCGGTAAAAAAGCAGTGCCGGGATCCCGATTACCAGCAATGTATATATGACAAAAAGCGCTGCCGCCTGCCCTACATTAATGCTTTCCATTGATATCCTAACGCCTCATTTCTGCATGATATGAAGGCCGCATCAGTTAAATATCCGAAATATTTCCAGCGTATCATTGTCAATCGGAATATCAGACGCTTTCAATTCCCTCATGGTTTCAAAAAACTGCTCCCGGTTATGCGTACTGTAATTCAATCTCAAACGGCATTTGTACGGAACAAGCTGCCCAGCCAGCTCCGCCTTGGCGATATCGCACCAGCGCTGCGCCTCGCTGTAATTTTCCAGGTTTATGAGCTGCTCAATCAAACCTTCATAATATGCCGGTTTAAGCTTTGTCTTGTCTTTTTCATAGATTATCCCTGCCAGCTCATTCATCATGTTCACGTAATTGCGCTGTTCCGATATCGGAAAAACCGACTGCCGTAGCATCGGATACATATACTCTATCATTTCGCAGCAGCGCTTCACGCGGTTATGCTCGCTGCGGCGCAGCGCCTGATACATTTTCTGCACATTGCTGCGGAAACCGCCCAGCTCATCACGCAGCGCAGTTGCCGCATAGTGTGATGTCTCCGAATCCTGGCTGTTGAGCGCAAGAGATATGGATCCAAGGGAATCCTTAATATCGCTGCGCAAAACGTTCATCATAAGCTGGCGCTGGTTGCGGTAATCGCTGACCGCGATCGCCTCCTCTATTGAAGCCAGGTTGATCTCCTGCTCCAAATCGCTGCGCATGACCTGCTGAATCCTGTCCTTGCTGAAAATAACAGCTGTCAGATCTACCTCTTTATGGAAAAATATCCTATGGAACAGATTGCTGCACCCAAAATAAAGCAATCCTGCAACCGGACAGAAAAATATTATGATTGCGCGCAGCACGTACCTGCCACGCCTGTATTTATCCTCATCTTTTGCGCCGGCTGCCGCGTCCTCATCTTCTATATCTGCGTCATCTTCCTCTTTTTCGTCCTCTATGAGGGACGGCTGTTTTTTATTATTCCTGGCGGCATTTGCAGCCGGGACGAAAAAAAGTCCCCAAATCACATATAATACAGCAATCAGCGAATTGGCCAGCAAAATCAACAGCACAATTAACAACTTACTATCCATCGTACCTCCGCACAAGCATTACTTAAACTTCACGCAAAACATCATAAGCATAACCGGCCTCGCCAACCCTCTTTGTAACGTAGGAGGCTCCCTGGCTGTTTGTGTTTGCCAGCAGCACGTACAGGCATCCGTCATTTAAGCTGCCCAGATAATCCGAGTTTCTGAAAAACTTCCCCAGCTTGCGGCTTGTATCCTCCATGCCTGCCTCATCAGGTATGATTCGTATGATAGAGCAGTCTGCCAGCCCTTTTTTCCTTGCGCCGATAAAGGCGTTGAGCAGAGTTCTGAATGCTGCCGGATCGAGTATCTTCGTGCCTTCTATATAACGCTCGCGCTCAAGCATATCTATATAGCGGTCAGCCCTCAGCACTGCATTCTGTATCAGGTAGCCGATAACCTTAAACCGGTTGCTCTGCGACAGATTCATATGCTCCCATGCGACATCCCACAGCATGATAATGGACTGTATTTCATCCTGCGACATGATCGCAGTAGCCATCAGCGGATATTCAGGCTGAAGCTTTTTATTGATATATACAGTTCCCTCCTTGAGCGCGCTGTACATCTCCTCATAGCTTGTATATTCTATAGAATTGCCAAGCCTCCTTGCGTTTGCAGAAGTAGCTGACATAAGACGCGCATAGCTTTTGTTGGATACATTGTAAATCGCAACATCTTTGCAGTTCATCAGCTGTGACACAACCTCGGCAGCATGGAAAAATACTGTCTCCGGCTCGTCTCCGTCCAGAGATGACGTTATCTCAAAAATCTTCCCCAGGCTGTCGCTCTGGTTTACGATCTGCGTCTCAAGCTCATCTTTAAGCCGCACATTGATATTATTGATATCTTCTATATCTTTCAGGCGGTTTGAGTAATAGCTCAGCTCATCTGATTTGTCAGCCTGCTGCAGGCGCAGGCGGTCACGCAGATATCCGACTGTGAGCCCGAGTATCATGATCTGCGCTACCCACACATATGTATTGTAATCCAGCACGATCTCAAAACTGCTCCGGCTGTACATCTGCCTGAACACATAGCCGCAGACGGAAAGGATAGCTGAAAAAGCTCCCTGCTGCTGTCCGTATATAATGGCAAACAGGAGAACATACAACAGATAACAGTCAAGCTTTGCAAAATACTCGCTTCCTGTTACGCGGTTATTTATCATAAAAAACGGTATAAAGCAGATAAGGTTCTCCAAAAACGGAACCGCCGCCCAAAACAGCCTTTTTGCATAATCGCGCAGCCTGTTCCTGTCTGCGTTATCCTGCTGTTTTGCGCGCAGGAATTTGTCCTTATATTTATTGATATGGCGGACGATCAGCTGCGCACAGGTGCCGGCATCGTGGAACACAACGCATGGCATCTCCTCGCGGACATTATGAGGACTTGCCCCATCGAGCCATATATTTTCCACCTGCGGGCCGTCAAGCTTTTTCGCTTCCGTGCCAAGTTCCGCATTTATGCAGCCAGCCAGCTGCTCCTGCGTCATGCAGCTGTCCGAATCCATCTGGTAAAATATATATTTCAGCTCTTTTTTAATGCTGAAACGGTATATGAACTCGATTGCATCAGACAGATACAGAGGAGAATAATACTCCTGTTTAAGCGTGAGCGTATTGTCATTGAGAGCCTCCACGCACATCTGGCTGCATATATCATATACCTCAGAAAGATCCTTGGGTTCATAGCATAATCCCTCTATCCTGAGCGTGATAATATCCAGGCCGCTTGTAGCCTGGAAATTCATGCATATATCTTCGCCGTTTTTTACAGCCTTGGCTTTGTATGCGTATGCATAATCTTTCTGTTCAGCCGCCGGCTGCTGTTCCTCCTGAGTGATGATCTTGTATTCTTCCTCCGTTATATTATACACTTCATCAGATGAAAGGTAGAGGAATCTGCCCTGATCCTGCAGCGCATAGGCATTTAAGATATTATACAGCCCGGCGCAGTAGACAGTTGCCTCCCTGTATCCGTTTTTCCAGTTAAAATTGCTGTCAAAAGCTCCCGTATATACCGTAAGCTCCGGACGGACACTCTCAAAAACTTCTTTAATGCAATTATTCTCGTAGGAAAAATCATATTGCTCATAGACACGCTTATACCGGTTATTAGAATTATTGCCCCCTGTCAATACATAGATCCTGGCGCCTTCTTTGCTGAGCTTGTGTATC
>CANRBP010000052.1 GCA_947628875.1 uncultured Lachnospira sp. | reverse complement strand
GATCAGATTGATGTTTTCCTGCTGTGATATAGGGTTCACGTCATTGGCAAACGGCTGGAACGAAGCCGGTGCAACATTTACATCCTGAGGAGGCATTGCGTATCCCTGCGGCGGATAGCCGTATGGCGGCATTGCATACCCCTGCGGCGGATAGCCGTATGGCGGCATCGCCTGTCCCTGAGGCGGATAGCCATATGAAGGCATCGCCTGCTGTTCTGCTGCCTGCGGCTGAGCCTGCGGTGCCGCCTGCTGAGGCGCCTGCGCCTGCGGCTGAGCTTGCGGCGCCGCCTGCTGAGGCTGCGGTTCCGGCTCTGCCTGCGGTTCTTCTGACGGCATAAACAGATCCAAAAGTTCCTTAGCAAATTCAACAGGATACAGCTGCATGATCTCACTGTCAATCAAATCGCCTATCTGCATTTTAAATGCAACCATAACAAACGGATGCATCAAAAACTGCGGAAGATTGTCTGTTGTATCGCTATATGTCTCCACCAGATTGGCAATAGGCGGACTGATGTCGATTTTGCGGTTAAACATAGAAGATAAAGATGTTGCTGCTGAACCCATCATCTGGTTCATAGCTTCTCCGATCGCGCTCAGGTGCAGCTCGCTCAGCTGATCATCAGGATTGACCTGGCCGCTTCCTCCCATCATCAAATCCGTGATTATCATAACATCGTTTTCTTTCAAGATCAGAACATTGTTTCCGTCAATCCCCTCTTTATAGCTGATCTGCATCATTACACACGGTCTGTCATATCTCATTGACAGATCGTCCCACTTGGCAATGGATACCATAGGCGTCGTAATATTTACTTTTTGATTGAGAAGGGAGCTCAATGTTGTTGCTGCCGTACCCATACTGATATTGGAGATTTCGCCGACCGCATCCTTCTCCGTATCATCAAGCGTAAAGCCTTCAAATTCATTGGCATCATCCGAAGCTGCCGCCTGCTGTTCCTCCGGCTGCGCTGCTCCGCCATCATCTCCTGACGACATTCCACTCAGCAATGCATTTATCTCATCCTGCGATAACATGCCATCCATTCCTATTCACTCTCCTCTCTAATCACTTCAGTTACCCTTACTGCATATTTGTCATCAGAAGAACAGCCTGGCAAAGCCATAAACTTTCTGATATTACCTACATATACTTCCAATTCCTCATCAACTTTCCTGTTGACGCGTATAATATCTCCAACTTGAAGATTAACAAAGTCTGAGACGTTTATCTTACATGTTCCAAGTACCGCTTTCATAGGCACTTTTGCCCTGCTAATGATGCTCTCAATCGTATCCTCGTAAGAATTGCCATCCTTCTCTTTCATAGTTGAGAACCAATACTTCGTATTCAGCTTATCAATAACCGGTTCCAGGGTATCAAACGGAAGACACATGTTCATCAGGCCTTCAACATCGCCCACTTTTATGTTCAGCGTGACAATCGCAATCGTCTCGCTTGGCGATATGATCTGGGCAAACTGCGAATTTGTCTCGATTCTTTCCAAAATCGGCGATATTTTAACAACATTCCCCCATGGTTCCTGCAAAAGGCTGACGCAGATTGAAAAAATCCTCTCAAGTATAGATAACTCAATCTCCGAAAATTCCCTCTCTTTTTCCAGCGGATTTCCGGCGCCGCCCAGCAATCTGTCCACAATCGCATACCCCAGGTTTGATGCGATCTCCATGATCACATTTCCTTCAAGCGGCTGCATCCCCACAACTCCAAGCAAAACCGGATTGGAAAGCGCATTGGAAAATTCCGAGTAAATAACAACTTCTGAGTTCACCACATCTACAGTAACTGATTTACGAAGATATGCAGGAAGATTGGTTACTAAAAGCCTTCCGAAATGCTCAAATATAATCTCAAGCGTCCTTAAATGTTCCTTTGAGAACTTGGCAGGTCTGGCAAAATCATAATTTTTAACCTGCTTATCATCGGTGTTTTTGGCTTCTTCAATATCCAGTTCACCGGTGCTCAAGGCTTTTAAGAGGTTATCGATCTCACTTTGCGATAAGACCTCACCCATCTTCCTCACCTCCTATTCTGAATTTATAAATCTTTATATTGTTCTCCTGCACATTCCTACTGTACCATGATCTGGGATAATGTAACGGAATAAATCATATCCGTCTGGAACATATCCTGCAGGGATGCCAGAAGATTGCTTTCAATAGTTGTCTTGTTCGTTGTTACCGAACTGTACGAATATTTAAGAGCTTCTGTCGTAATCTGGCTTACGATCAGATTCATGCCATTTGTGATGCTTGCTGCCTTGGATTCATAATCCTTTGACTTCTTGTTCAGGCCAATAGACACAGTAAGCACGACATAATGGTTCTTTCCGCCCTCCGTATAGGATATCGTGATATTATTGGTGTCTCCGCTCACCACCTGCACATACTCAATATCATCGATGCTCACCTGCGAGCTGTTTCCGGTACCATCTGTCTGAATACCGCCTACATCCAGATCAATTATCTGCGCTACCTTGGTAATCAAGCTGTTTGTTTTGTTGTTTGTTGACACCAGCGAAAAAGTCAGAATGACTGTCAGTACAAGATTAATCAGTACCAGCGCCAGCGTGATCACATTCAACATGCTTTTCTTCATCGTTGTTTCCTCCCATATTGATTTAAAATAGCCTAATTGCTGTTGTATGAATTATATATTTTTATCTCAACACGACGGTTCTGCGCACGGCCTTCCGGTGTGGCATTGGAAGCAACCGGAACTGCCTCCCCCCTGCCTGATGAAGTCAGCGAAGTGGAATCAAACCCTTTTACATTTACAAAATAATCATACACTTTATATGCTCTCTCTATAGACAGCTTCATATTATTCGGAAACTGTGCCGTACTTATCGGCTGGCTGTCCGTATGGCCTTCGATGGTGATCACATTCTGGTCATACTGATAAATCGAATCCGCTACACGGTCAATGATAGACACGGCCTCCGGCTTTAAATCAGCCTTTCCTGAATCAAACAGAATGCCGCTGCTTAGGTTCAAAAGCACATATCTGCTTGTAGCAACCACTTCTACTTCCGTGGATATATTATTTTCTTCCAAAGCCTGCTGGATCTGCTCAGCCATCTCCTCGGACTGTTCAAGGCTTTCGCGCTGCACTTCCTCATAAGCGCTGGATACTTCCTCCGTTACCTCGCCCTCAGTATTCAGGCCGACATTGTTATAATATTCGCTGATGGAATTCAGCTGGCTGGCGCCGCTGTTGACAAGCACGCCTGCATCGCCTATCGTAGAACCGCCTGCCGGCAGCACACTGAAAGTTGCTGCAAGGGAAGCTGCAAGCTCTTCAAACTTTGCTGCATCGACTGTTGACATAGAGAACAAAAGTACAAAGAAACATAACAACAGGTTCATCAAATCGCTGAATGTAGCCATCCACGCTGGTGAGCCACCGCCACCTTCCTCCTGCCTTCTCTTTGCCATCAGCCTTCACCTTCTTCCGATGAAACAGCAGTCCTGATTGTCGGTGAGAGGAAGGATTTAAGTTTCTCCTCAATAACCCTTGGGTTCTCTCCTGCCTGAATGGACAAAAGTCCTTCAATGACAATTTCTTTCATCTGGTACTCTCTGCTGTTAATGCCTTTTAATTTATTTGCAATTGGGGTGCAAAGCCAGTTTGCAATAAGCGAACCATAAAATGTTGTAATCAGTGCGACAGCCATATTCGGACCGATAGTCGATGCATCCTGCAGATTTTTAAGCATGAGAACCAGACCTATCAGCGTACCGATCATTCCCCAGGCGGGTCCCATCGCAGCCCAGGTATCAAAAAAACCTGCCACATTGCGATGCCGCTCGTCCATATTGTTAAGTTCCGTTTCCAGAATGCCTCGCACAAGCTCCGGTTCCGTACCATCTACAATCAGGAGAATGCCTTTTTTCATAAATTCATCTTCCATGTTTCCGGCCACTTCTTCCAGAGCAAGAAGCCCCTCCTTACGCGCCACATTTGACAATTCAATTATCTGGCGTATTGTCATGCCGTGATCAAGCTTAGGATCCTTAAAAGCTACCGTGATGCCCTTGAAACCTTCTACAAACTCCTTCAATGTATAGGATGTGACCAAACAGGAAAGAGAACCGCCGATTGTAATAATAACCGATGGTATATCAATAAAACTGCCCGTTATCGCTGATGGACCACCTGACTGTATAATACCGAAGAGCACCAGCACCAAGCCTAATACAACGCCTATCAGTGTAGCTAAATCCACTTTTTAACACCTTCCATTTCTTTAGATTTTATTTGAGAATTGAAAAGATCCGCTGTTTATATGCAACAACCTTGTCAATAATCTCTTCGCTGCTTTCTTTAACGATATACTTTGCACCTGTTGTCAGCGTAATCACTGTGTCAGGCGTTGACTCAACTGTTTGTATCAGATCAGCATTCACAACAAAGCAGGAATCATTTAACCTGGTTACATCAATCATACACACGCACCCCCAAAATAAGACTGTCCATTATGTACAAACAACTATATATATTAAACCACTCTCACCGTATTATTGCAACAAAATACTTCAAAATAATACGAATTTTTACAAAAAAATGCTGCTGCAAAACCTGACAAATACGTGTATATTTTAAATTCCGTATTTTGTGCCTTGCCTTGCAGCAAGCATTTTTAATAATGTGCTTTATCAGCTGACCGCTTATCTCTTCAGATTGATCAATTCCTCAAGCAGCGTATCAGAAACAGTGATTATCCTGGAATTTGCCTGGAAGCCTCTCTGCGTGGTGATCATGCTTGTAAACTGATCGGAGAGGTCAACATTTGACATTTCCAAATATCCTGATGTAACTTTTCCGTTGTTCTCCGTGATATCTACGCCGATTCCGTCAAACTCGCCGGAGTTGAGCGTTGCAGCATAAAGATTTTCGCCGATTTTTTCCAGGCCGGCAGGGTTCGGGAATGTTGTCACCGCAATCTGTCCGATAAACTTGGTATCGCCGTTGCTGTAGCTGGCCACAATACGGCCCGCCTCATCAATGCCTACTGCCGTCATTTTGCCTACAGCTTTACCTGCGCCAGCTCCGTCAATACCTTTTGCGCTCTTGATATCGGTTGCATCTGCATACATGGTTACGCCTGTAGCGTCAAAATTCAGCGTACTCTCATTACCGTTGTTTATGCCAAGGTTACGGATATTATTCGTACCGTCCGGATCGCTCAATGTGAGCTGCAGGCTCGACATTGTCTCCGTGATCGGATCGCCTGTAATAGCGTTAAATTCAAGATTGCCATCGCAGCTTATCTCAAGCGTCGTAGCCTGGCCGTTCTTCGTCACGGTTCCTCCGGTGATGCTGTAGCTCGTAACGTCTGCGTTGCCTCCGGCCGCATTTAATGAAAGCGTCAGTGTAGCCTGATATTCGTTGCCGAGAGTATCAAAGAAGTTTACCGTAAAAACGCTGTCGCTTGTTGATTTCGCATCTACGTTGCCCGTGATGGATACTGCTGTTGTAACCGCAGGAGCCGTATAAGTAAACTCAGGACTTGTCGCATAAAGCGGCTGCACCGTATCTTTTACGACATTGCCATCTTCATCAAACTTCCATCCCATAACATTGGCGCCTGCCTGCGTAACAAGTGCGCCGCTCAAGTCGGTTGTAAAATCCCCGGCTCTTGTAAAATAAGTATTGCCGGCGCTGCTGACTACAAAAAATGAATCGCCTGAGATCATAAGATCCCATGGGTTGTCGGTACGCTCAGATGCGCCCTGAGTCTCTATCGCCGTTGCTATAGCGCCAACGCTTGAACCCAGGCCGATCTGCTTTGCATTAGTACCGCCCTTGCCGCTTTCGCCGTTCGGACCGGTTGCCGTCTGTGTCGTCTGATAGTAAACATCCCTGAAGGTTACAGACTGTGCCTTATATGCAACCGTATTTACATTTGCTATGTTATTACCAATAACATCCATTTTTGTCTGATGTGCCTTTAATCCTGACACAGCAGAAAACAATGACCTCATCATAATAATTGTCCTCCAATGATCTTGCTGGATACTGATGACCTGCTTATCTCCGGCTCCATCTGGCATTCAGGAGCCGGCCTGCCTCCTTTTCGGTCCGGCTAAATAATCACAGCGCCATCAATATTTGTAAATATGTTTTCCTCATTCATGTCCTGATCCATGGCCGTCACAACCGTATTATTCTGCGTATTGACGATAAAAGCCATATTATCCATTAGTACAAGCGATTCTTTAATGCCGCGCATGCCAGCTTTCTGCGTCCCCTGCGTCAAGCGCAGCAGCTGTTCCTCTGTCAGCCTGATATCCCGCTGTTCAAGACGCGCACCTGCATGTTTTGAAAATTTCAATACATTGGCCGTGCCAACAGCCTCATCCGAAACTGCTTTTTTTTCCAGTATTTCCTGAAACGATGCTCCCGGGTTCTGGCTGTTTGCCGCATTTGCGCCCTTGCTGCGGCGGATGCCGCCTGCTGCCTGCTCAATGGAAGTAAAGCCGCCAGATACAATATTTTTCATCATATTCAGCCTCCATGCCATTATGCTTTCTCTGTATTATCTGCAGCCGTCCTGTTCCGAGCTTTTCAGCCTTCCTCCTCCGAGCCGCCGTCTTCCGGTATATCCTGCGTTTCATCTTTACCGGCACCTGCTTCACTGTCCTCAAACTGTGACAAATACTTTTCATCCATCACTGTGTCAATGTCCGCGATATCATACAGGCGGCCGTTAACTCCAAGATATACTGTACCGTCAATAATTTCCCAATAATCGACCTTGCCTGCAACCATGCCTGATGAATTTTGGTTCGTTGCCATAATGACATATTTTCCGACCAGCGAAGAGGCCATCTGCTGCTCAGTCTTGGATACCATCTGCGTAGTTGCCTCCACCTGAGTAAATGTAGCCATCTGTGCGATATACTGCGTATTGTCAGTCGGTTCAAGCGGATCCTGATACTGCATCTGCGCTACAAGGAGCTGCAAAAAATCATTTACATCAAGCGTAGCTGCATCCTTCGCATCTTTTCCGTTTTTCAGTGAACTGATCGTATCATTGGAATCGTTGTTTACCTGTCCATTAACAATATCTGTCCAAATCATGCGTTTAAGTCTCCTTTCTGTACATATTTTAAGGGTATATCATGCTGTGTACTCTACGCTGCTGTTTTCATTAACAGGCAGTACGTCCTGCACTTCTGCATCCTGCTCGCCATCTTCAAACAGCCTGAGTTCTTCCGGACGCAGCCTTCGTTTGCCTTCATGACTGCCCTGTTCCTGTTCCCTGCCTGTAAAATTCTGATTTGCCTCAAAACCATGGCTCTGGACTGTAACTTCAACTGCCTCAACTTTGATCCCCTGGTTTTCAAAATTTTCTTTCAGGACAACCAGCTGATTTTCAAGCGCCTGCCTTACCTGTTCATTCTGTGCAGTGATCTGCGCCGTGATAACGCCCTCGCGCACAGATACCATTACGTTGACCTTCCCCAGGCTTTCCGGACTAAGCTGGATCTCTATGCTCTGCAAACTCTGCGTACTGGTCAGCCTGACCGCATCGATCACCTGACGGACGATATCCGCCGGATTCACAGATGCCGTATCCGGCTGGAATGCCTGTTCAAATACATGCGCAACCTGCTGCGTGACATTAGCCGGTACATTTCCTATGCCGGAATCACCCGGCCTGTTACCCTGCTGCTGCCCTCCTGCATTCTCTCTGTGTGTCGTGAGTTTTTCGGATACTGCCTGCATAAGAGGCTCTTCCTGCGCTGCAGTACTGCTCTCCGTCTGTGTGCCTTTTTCCTGTGAAACGGCCTTTGCAATGGAACTGTCCTCAGCACGGCTTGAATCATCTGTTTCATTTGCATCTGCTGACTGCGGGTCTGCATATGCATTTTCTGCCTTTGCCTGATTCACCGCATTTTGAAGTTCCTCCGCCGGAATATGAAGTTCATCTGCAAGCTCTGCTGTCCTCTGGTTTACAAAATCCAGAATATTTTTGAGCGCCGATGAAAGCTCTCCATCTGTTACAAGCTCAACAGCATCCTGCACGCCAGCGGCCTGCATGGCTACTTTTGTCACATTAGACGGATTCAGCAAGTCAAGCATTGTAAGTCCCAGTGCTGACATTGCTTCCTGCAACTGCTCATCAGTAATGCCAAGTTCGTCCTTCAGCTTTTCCGCAACATCCTGCGCCGCAGCTTCCATCTTGCTGCCTGTTTCCGCCTGCGCTGCGCTGCTGTTTTCTCCGCCGTCCTTTACTGCTCCGGATTGTTCCGGCCTGTTTTTGTCCTCCGCCTTTACCCCGGCTGATGTCAGGCCTGAATCCTGTTTAACATCTTGTTTAACATCCTGTTTAGGCTGACTTCCCTTGACTGCATCTGCCGAAACTTTTCCTGAAGCATTCTTAACGCCAGCCTGGCTGTTAAGAGATTTTGCCATAATAGCGCTAAACTCGCTTTTTCTGGCTGGCTTTGCACCGGCTGCCGATAATGCGCCAGCTGCCTGATCATTTCCTGCTCCTGTTATTGCTGTACGAACCATTTTCACCCTCCTTCCTGAAATATTTTCATTTTTTCCAGGCACAGGATCAAACATCTTACTGCTCCTGCCCCTGATCTATAATTTATCAGAAAAATGCACTGTGGTGCATCACTCCGGTAAATTATCAGTTTTTCCCCAATGCCTATGGATACATGAGCTTTGTCAGCTTTGCCGCATAGACAGGATCCATTGCCTCAAGTATAGCTGCACGTTTCTTTGCTGCCATGCACAGCAGGATATCCGTGACAATATCCGTGTCGCCGGTCATTTCCTCCAAAATCGCAGCTGCATTTTCAGCATCCATCGCCGCATAGACCGCTGCAAGATCCTGAATCTTCTGTGCGTATTGCAGCTGTTCTACGACTTCCTTGTAAAGTTCTGCCGCGTTCTCCGGCTCTATCTCCTCATACCATTTTTTGTATTCTTCAATATCCGGCGCATTGTCTGTATAGACCACTTCCCGGTCAAACTCATCTTTAAGCTGCTGGTAATACTGCTGGTTTTCCTCAAAAACCTTCAGCCGGTCAATCTCCGCCTGCAGCTGAGTAATCAGTTCAGCCGATGCATTGCCGGAATTTTTGTATGAGTCAAGCTCTGCCTCAAGCTCATTTATGCGCTCAACCGCTTCCTCAAGGTTCCTATACTTATACCCCGTCTGTTCTGCTATCTCCTCATCGCTTGCATCCGGCAAAATACGGTTAATGACCGGAACATTTTTCAAAAACGGGCGAAGCATGCTGCCTACGCCGCCGACATCCATCTTTATCAGCAGTGCAAAAATAACCAGCCAGATCGCAATAATAACAAGCGCTATAAGGAAACTGGCAAAACCGCCTTTCTCTTCTTCTTCATTTTCATCAAGCGGATCGCCATTAATTTCGTCTTTAGATTTTTTTCTAGCCATGTTATCCTCCCATTCTCCTGCTTCTGCGCCTGTTTCATCATCTTACGCTTCTGCCTTTTGTCCTTTATCATTATACTGGAAGCTGACAAGCTGGTCAATTTCCTTCATTTCCTCTGCATTCAGTTCAAGCTTGAACGCCTCAAATGCCTTTTCCTTTAACTTTTCCTGTATTTTCCTCTCCTGCATCGCTTCGTCAAGCCTCTGCTTTGCCTGATCCAGATTTTTCTGCGCGATGCGCACCTGCAGCGCCTGCTGCTGGATAAATTCTTTCATGGTACGTATGGAATTGCCGCATCTCCTGAGTTCTGCGACATCCAGCCTGGACGAGACCAGCTGCCGGGCCTCCTGCTGATATTCGCGTTCCCGTGCAACAAGCCGGCGCATATTGTCTTCCTCTTTTGCCAGCCTGTATGCCATCTCAGCATACTCGCTCTTAGCCACAGTTTCAAGCTGAAGCTTGATATTCAGGAGATGCTGCATTTTGTAATTGAATTTTGCCATATTTATACCCCTGGCGGTACCTCCGCTAATAAATAAACATTTTATTTACCAGCCGCAAATGCATCATAATCCTCAAAAATCTTATACAGCATCTGGACTTCCTCTTCAAAATTATATTTCTCGTCCATCTCCTGCACCAGAAATGCATTGACTGCATCTATTTTAGAAACCGCATAATCAATATTACGGTTGCTGCCTCTCTTATATGCACCTATATTAATCAAATCTTCCGCTTCGTTATATGTAGCAAGCACATTTTTAAGGCGTGTCGCCATTTTCTTATGTTCCTTGCCTGCAATCTGGCTCATGCACCGGGATATGCTCTGTAAAACATCAATAGCCGGATAATGGTTGCGGTGCCCCAGCTTTCGCGAGAGAACGATATGCCCGTCTAATATGCTCCGCGCCGTATCCGTGATCGGTTCGTTAAAATCATCACCATCCACAAGCACAGTATATAATCCTGTAATCGACCCTTTGCTGGAAGTTCCTGCGCGCTCAAGCAGCTTTGGCATCTCGCTGTATACGCTTGGAGGATATCCCCTTGTTACCGGAGGTTCTC
>CANRBP010000051.1 GCA_947628875.1 uncultured Lachnospira sp. | reverse complement strand
CGTTCTTCGTGATTACTTCAGCGACCTGTTCAAGCGGAACAACCTCATTGACCAGGCCTGCCTGAGCTATTGCTTTTGGCATACCATATACAACACATGTCTCCTCGTTTTGTGCAATAACATGTATATTCTTATGATGAGCGGCCAATCCTTTGATTCCGTTGGTGCCATCCGCTCCCATCCCTGTGAGTACTACACAGGTTATTTCATCATAATCTGATTCCTGAAGGGATTCATACATTATGTTAGCGCACGGCCTCAAGCCGTCAATTGCGGGTTCATCGCTCAGTTTCAGGCAATAGCCGCCGCCGCTTTTTGCTACGCGCATATGACGTCCGCCTGGCGCGATATATACCGTCCCTTTTTGGATTATGTCGCCATCATGTGCCTCCTTAACGCTCATCTCGCTCATCTCGTTCAAACGCTGCGCGAGAGATGCAGTAAAGCCAGCTGGCATATGTTGCACTAAGATCATTCCTGCATCCAGATTTTTTGGAAGCAGCGGAATAACCTGCTGTAATGACTTAGGTCCACCTGTTGAGCAAGCAAGAGCAACAAGCTTGTTTTTCCCCCTTTTCACTCCGGCAAACCGTGTTCCATCCACGTTTCCCACTCTCCTTTGCATCTGCCCGGTTCCTGCAAATGCGTCTGATATTGAGGCCCTTCCTGTAGCTGTACTCCCAGACTCGCTGTGTGCTGCCGTTCTTGCAAACGCCTGCTGTGAAACTGACGGCTGTGAAGCTGACGGCTGTGACGTGCGCATTGGCTGCCCTGCACGCTTGAGGCGCTCAAGCGTGCTGCGTGTACTAGTGGCTACATCCAGCATTTCATGGATTGCGATCCTGAACGCTTCACTTTTCGTTTCCAAATAGTTCTCAGGCTTTGTAACAAAATCAAATGCACCCAGCTCCAATGCCCGGATCGTCTCCTTCGCCCCCTGTTTGGCTACAGTGCTCACCACAATGACAGTCTGTTCTATATGGTTTTTCTGCAGCTTCTCCAACAATTCCAGTCCATTCATCTTTGGCATATTGATATCCAAAATAACTGCACTGTACAGGTATGGGTTTGATACGATCAGATCAAACCCTTCAAGGCCATCTTTCGCAATTGCTGCGACCTCATACTCATCACTTGATGCAATTATATCAGATATAACCCTTCTCATGAGTGCAGAATCATCAATAATCAATATTTTCTTTGACACAAAATTCAACCCCTTTCCCGCTGCTGTATTTTTCGCTGCTGCTCAAAAATATATTTTACAAGCAGATCGCGCTGCTCAGCTTTGATATTTTTAAATTGGATACGGTTATCAAAATAATTGCGCCTGTTTGGCGACTCCAGGGACATTACAACCTTGCCCACCAGTTCAACATGTCTGACGCCAATATTCAATTCTATAGGGAAACGCAGCAGAACGTATGTATCTTCCTGGAACTTGCTTTCCGTCATAAGCCGTGCTCCTCCGCCGCTTATGTCAACTATCATTCCATTTTCCACTGCATTGCTGTCTGCTGAAAATCCTATCTTTTCTCCCTCCTGCATGCCGTCTGGAAGAACTGAATTTTTACTTGCAACTTCCTCCGTGATATACTCTACCGGAACATCATCATGAACGCTCCATGCATATTTATTAATAAATGGCAGTTCATGGGTCTTCATAAATATTGAAGCCTCCTCCTGGCTCAAAGGTCGCACCAGCGCTTCGATTGAGCATTGAAGCCGGAAATACTGCCTCCGCTGGAACTTTTTCAATTCTGTCGTCAGCGCCAGCATCATCACATGGATATTGCCATCACGTCCGCGCTTCGCCACACGGCAGTTAGCCTTATAAATGCCATGACCCGTATAGAAAAAGGCCTCCATAATTGAACCGACTTCAAGCGGCACTACATGCCCTTCAATGATCGGCATGGCTGCAATAATAGTCCTGCTGTCATTTACATCCAATATCTGGCTGACATAATTGTTTTTATCAACAGTCAAAACGCCATTGCCCCTTTTTCTTGTAAGCTCTATTTTATTTCCGACTTTTAATAAATCTTCTGCCATTTATAATACCTCTTATAGTTTTCTGGAAAATATAGATTTGAAAAATCCTTTGATGCCAGCAGAATGAGCCTCCTCAATATCTGTTCCGCTGTCAAGCCTTTCCACAACCGCCTGATAGCGTTTTGCCGCCATAGAGTTCGGATAAATGATGGATACAGGCTTCTGCTTCATTATCGCCCTGCGTATATTGGGGTCGTCCGGGACATAACCGAGATATTCCAGGTCGATGCCAAGGAACTTTGAAACGACTATGCTCAGTTTTTCATACAGGTTCCTGCCCTCCTCCTCATCATAAACCTTATTTGCAAGCAGTTTGATTTTCCGGCTTGTGTCAAAGTCTTCATTCATGCCCAACGCTTTAAGCAGAGCATATGAATCTGTTATCGATGTCGGCTCAGGAGTCGTCACAAGGATAGTCTCCGGACTTGCGAGCAAAAATTCCATTACGCTCGGCGATATGCCAGCGCCAGTATCAATAAGGATTACATCCGCGATCTCATCCAGTTCAGCCAGCTTCCTGACCAGCATCCTCACCTGCCCTTTGTCCATGTTAGTCAGCTTGGCAATGCCCGATCCGCCTGAAATAAACCCTACGCCATTTGGCCCTTCGGTAATAATGTCCCGCAGTTCCTTGCCTTTGAACAGCAGGTCACTAAGATTATACTTTGGTATCACGCCAAACATGACCTCAACATTTGCAAGCCCGAAATCCGCATCCAGGATAACAACCTTTTTCCCCTTTTTCTGAAAATTCAAAGCAAGGTTTATGCTGGTGCTGGATTTCCCAACGCCGCCTTTTCCGCTGGTAACTGAAATAACGCGCGCATTGGAGATTTCTTTCTGGTTTTGCATTTTCACTATATTTCTAAGATTCTCTGCCTGATCCATCATACGTTCCCTCCCAGCAGCTGCCTTGCCAGCGCCTGTTCATCGATTACCTCGATATCATTTGGTACATTTTGCCCTGATGCAGTATAAGACAGCGGCGCCTGCGTCAGCAGACGTACATTCAATATATTGCCCAGCGCGCAGGTTTCATCAAGCTTTGTAAAAATGACCGACCAGCCTTCAATATCCTTATAAGTATCGGTGATATTGACCAAATCTTTATATTTTGTAGTTATGCTCAGGGTAAGATATATCTCAATATCAAATATATCTGAACATGCCCTGGCTTTTTCAAGCAGATCAGCCAATTCCATCATCTGTTCGCCCGACTTATGCGACCGTCCGGCGGTATCAACCATGATCAGGTCATACTGTTTATATTCTCTAATGCAGCTTTCAAGTTCCTCCGGAGAGTACACCACGCTGACAGGACTGTCTATGATAGATGCATACGTATTAAGCTGTTCTACCGCCGCTATCCTATAAGTATCCGAAGTGATAAAAGCCACTTTTGCATGTTCATTTAATTTAAAACGCGATGCGATCTTTGCGATCGTTGTCGTCTTTCCCACACCGGTCGGCCCGATAAAAAATATAACCTTAGGTTTGTCGCCGATCTTGATGCTTGCCGGTTCACCCAGTTTAAGTATAATCTTTTGGTATACCGCTGACAGAATGCTGTCCAGGTTGGACTCTTTTTTCAGCGAACTCTCTATCTCGCTTACAATCTGGTCTGCAAAGCGCTCATCTACTTCATTGTCGATTAATTTTTTATAGATAAGTTTCAGAAATTTCAGGTTTGTATTTTCACGCTCCTGCACGATTTTTTCACCATTGGCAGCCAAATCATCCTCATCTGGCTCTCTGGCGGCAGCTGCGCGCGCTTCCAGGTTTGCGTTCATCTGGCTCTTTAAGAGATTGTGCAGGGAATCCAGTTTTTGCTCTATAACGGCTGTTTCAGGCTGTAAAGACAGCTTGTCGCCAGCAAGAAGGTCAATCCTGCTGTTCGTGCTGCCCATGCTGCTGCCAACAGTCGGTTTCCTGTCTTTTACGCTGCTGGCAAACTCATTTTCCTCAAGCGCAGCCGTCACCTCAACCATATCTTTCCTGAACAGGCGGAATATCCCCCTCTGCTTGAGCGTTTTTACATTGAGCACGACAGCCGAACTGCCCAGATCCTCATTCGCCTTCATAATCGCTTCTGTTTCTGTCTCACCCTGATATTTCTTAACTATCATCTACGCAGTCACCATCCCAACTGATTGTAATTCAACATTGGACTCGACCTCATTGTAAGAAATTACAATAACGTCCTCGTAGTAGTCCGCTGCCAGCTTTTTAAAATATAACCTGACAATCGGGGAAGTAATCACGATCGGGTTTCTTCCCATATTTTCAAGTTTCTTCAATTCATCTCCAAGAGATGCCACTATCTTCTTTATGCGCTCCGGATCAAGCGTCAGATAAGAACCCTGCTCCGTATTCTTTACTGAATTCATAATTTCCTGTTCCACGGCAGGATCAAGCGTGACAACATTTGCCACCTCGTTTGCCGGAAAATACTTTCCGGAAATAGCACGCTTTAAGCTTTGCCGCACGTATTCCGTAAGGATATCCGTATCCCTGGTAACAGTCGCATGGTCAGCAAGCGTCTCTAAGATTGTAACCAGATCGCGGATAGAAATACCTTCCTCCAGAAGATTCTGCAAAACCTTCTGAATTTCACCGATTCCCAAAAGCTTCGGAATCAGTTCATCAATAAGGGCAGCATTGTTTTCCTTGATATTGTTGATAAGGTTCTGTACATCCTGCCTTGTCAGTATCTCTGCAAGGTGCTGGCGGATAACTTCCGTCAGGTGCGTTGCAATGATAGATGGCGGATCAACAACCGTATAGCCAAGCGACTCTGCGCGCTCGCGCTGCCCCTCCGTTATCCAGATAGCCGGCAAATGGAAAGACGGCTCGAATGTAGGAATGCCTGTGATTTCCTCCTCCACATAACCAGGGTTCATTGCCATATAATGGTCAAACAGTATCTCTCCTTCGCTTACCTGTATGCCTTTGATCTTGATTACATACTGGTTAGGATTCAGCTGTATATTATCCCTCAATCTGATGATCGGCACTACGGCGCCAAGCTCTAATGCCACCTGCCTTCGGATCATAACTACGCGGTCCAGCAAGTCGCCGCCCTGATTTACGTCAGCCAGCGGTATGATACCGTATCCAAATTCCAGCTCAATCGGATCTACATTTAAGAGCGAAACGACATTTTCCATTTTACGCACTTCCTGTGCCTCTGTCTCCTCGCGTTCCACTTCTTCCTCGATCTGCGCCTCTCCCTGCCTTGATATGATCCTCCTGCTGTAAATGATCATAAAAATGCCAAATGGCACAAATATGTATATAGGCAGAGGCGTGGCAACGCCAAGCAGCACCATTGCGCCGCCGACCATCATCAGCACCCTGTCTATCGATAAGAGCTGCCCGACCATCTCATCGCCAAGCTCACCCTCGCTCGATGCCTTCGTAACAAGGATACCAGTCGCAAGAGATATCAGCTGGCTGCATAGTCCATCGCCGATGGTCAGTATAGTATACTTTGAAAGCGCCTCATTGATGGAAAGGCCGCCATAAATCATGCCCATGATAATACCGCCGACAATATTAATGCCTGTAATAATAAGCCCGGCGGCAGCATCTCCCTTGACATACTTAGTAGCACCATCCATGGAGCCGAAAAAGCTGTTTTCAAGCTGCAGGCGTTTCCTGCGCTCTGCGGCTTCCTGGTCAGTAATGGCGCCCGTATTAAGGTCTGAATCGATCGCCATCTGCTTGCCTGCCATAGCATCCAGCGTGAACCTTGCCGTTACCTCTGCAACACGCTCGGAACCCTTATTGATAACAATAAACTGAATAATAATCAGTACAATGAAAATAATAACTCCAATAACAAGGTTGCCGCCGCCAACGAACTGGCCAAATGTGTCTACGACTTTACCGGCATCACCTTTTGTCAGTATCAGCTTGGTGGAGGATACGTTCAGTGATATCCTGAAAATAGTCGTAAACAGCAGCATTGTTGGAAATGCTGCCATATCAAGCACCTGCTTTGCATACAGTGAATTAAACAGGACGATCAGCGCAACGCCAATATTAAAAGCAAGCAGAAAATCCAGCAGCCATGACGGAATGGAAATGATAAAGAAGAGCACTGCTGAAAGCAGATAAGCGCCCATAAATAAGTCATTCTTCTTTATACTCATGATCCTTTCTCCTTTCCTCACAACTTCTTTTCATTTTAACATTTTTTCTCTTAGTATTCAAATACTATGAACCTTTTTTCTATATTTTTTTACAAGTTTAAACGACTTTGTTCTTTGCCTGGAAAATCTTAGCGAGAATTTCAGCTACAACCTGATACAGCTCCGGCGGTATCTCCATGCCGATATCGACATTATGGTACAGTATCCTGGCCAGCGGCTTATTCTCAACAATCTCTATATTGTGTTCCTTTGCCGTTTCTTTAATCTGCATGGCCAGATAATCAGCGCCCTTTGCAATCACTACCGGCGCCTTGCCCTCATTCGGCTCATATTTCAAAGCAACCGCAAAATGAGTCGGGTTAGTAATGACAACATCTGCCTCCGGAAGCTGCTGCATCATCCTGCGCCTTGAAATTTCCATCATTCTGCGGCGCACCTGCCCCTTGATCTGCGGATCGCCTTCTGTATTCTTGTACTCATCTTTGACTTCCTGCTTGGTCATCATGTTGTCAGTCCTGAATTTATAACGCTGATAGATAAGATCCACAAAGCCAATTATTAAAAAAAACGCACTTATCTGAAGTCCCAGCGTGACTATAATATTTCCGACCGCTGCAAGAGCTGTATACAGCGATATATCATAAAAAGTCAGCAGCAGGTTCATCTCCCTGCTCACAGTCATATATACAATAACAGCAATTACCAGAAGCATGGCAATGCTCTTTAGCAGTTCCACAAGCTGACGCACCGAAAACAGGCGCTTAAAGCCGTTTATCGGGTTCAGTTTGCCAAACTTCGGCGCAAGAGGCTTTGACGTGATCATCCATTTCTGCTGCAGCATATTGCAGATAACCGCTATCACGACTGCTACCAGAAATATAGGCGCCGTTATGTTTATGATCTCCATAAACATATTGCCAAGCGCCCCTGCCGCAAGATTCATTGAATAATTTTCCCTGCTTGATGCGGCGACTGTGCCAAATGTGTTATAAAATTGGGAAAAAACGTCTATCAGATGCTGTCCGACCGTCCCCACATAAACTTTTATCAAAATAAACAGCGCCATCAGCGAAATAGCTGTAATCAGTTCCTTGCTCTTGGCCACTTTGCCATCTTTGCGCACATCATTCAGCTTTTTTTGAGTTGCAGGCTCTGTTTTTTCTCCGCCCGGGCCATCTTTGGCAAAGAACTGAAGATTATAGGCAACTGCCAGCCTGCCGCCTGCCAAATATGAATTATTTTCCGAAACAGCAATTTTTTCCGGTTTTTTCATGGACTCATACCTCTAACTAACGAAGCTGTCAGCGTCTCAATCTCATCCTGAATAAATGATGCGACAGACGGCAGCATTACAACCGTAAAAAATATAACAAAAATTCCCACAAAAATTTTCAACTGCATGCCGACAACAAACATATTCATCTGCGGCGCTATCTTGGCAAGAATCGCAAGAATGCAGTTTAAAAGGAGCGTTGCGGCAAATACCGGAAGCGCTATCCTGAATCCGATCACAAAATAATCAGACATAAAATTCAGAACATCTGTATATATGGAAGAAGAAAACTGCACGCGCCCTACCGGTATCACGCGGTAAGTCTCCACAATAGCGGCTATCAGGTAACGGTGAAGTCCTGAAACAAGCAAAAGCAGCAGCAAAAGGTAATAATAAAAATTCCCCATTATGCCGACCTGCATGCGCGTTGTCGGATCCATTATCTGTGCCATAGCAATACCGATATCCATATCAATAATCTTGCCGGCAAACATAATGATCTGCACAGCAAACGCCGCCATTGCCCCAAGCAGCAGCCCGGCTGCAACTTCCTTCAGCACAAGTCCTGCATACTCTATAACACCGTTATACTCTACCTGCATATCTATTTCCAGGCTGTATACCAAAACAGCCACAAAAAAAGCGAATCCCACTTTGGTGCGCCGCGGCGTATTAGCCGTATTAAAGATCGGCGCCACAAATACAAAAGAGGCGATCCGCATGAGAACCAGGATAAACAGCTCAAACTGCGCCATAGCCACTTCATAATTGAGCATCTTTTTCTCCATTCCTATATTCTGCGATACTGCACCAATAAGTGCAATCCTGCAGCAGTTATCTCAATCCATAAATGCAATCTGCACTATTGTATATACTGTGAAAAATTGCCCCACAGCACATTCATAAACTGGACGATCTCGTTCAGCATCCAGGTTCCCATGATCATCAAGGTTGCCATAATTGCCAGCAGTTTCGGCACAAAAGTCAATGTCTGCTCCTGTATTGAAGTCAATGTCTGAAACAGGCTTATTATAAGGCCGACAATCATTGAGATAAGCAATACCGGAACAGCTGTTTTTACAATTATCCATATAGTCTCTCTAGCAATTGCAATCACATCACCGCTGCTCATAAACGTATCCCTGCCTTTCCCTTCATAAAATGCCCTGAATTATTAAAAAAGGGATGCTGGAGCCAAAAAGCCACACAGCTGTGACATTTTCGACCCTGCAACATCGCCATCATACTAATTGAAAGTTGTCATCAAATTGCCGATGATCAGATTCCAGCCGTCTGCCATAACAAACAAAAGTATCTTAAATGGCATAGAAATTGTAGTAGGCGGCAGCATCATCATGCCCATGGACATCAATGTAGACGACACGACCATATCGATCACAATAAACGGCAAATAAATCAAAAAACCTATAATAAATGCTATCCTAAGCTCACTGACTATAAAGCTCGGTATCAGAATATGAAGCGGAATGTCATCTTCAGATGTAATCGAGCCTTCCTCATAATCTGCAATCCGCAAAAAGGTATCCAAATCTTTTGTGGACACCTGCTTCAGCATAAACTCCCTCACCGGCTTGATGCCTGCATCGAAAGCCTCCTCCGCCGTGATTTCATTGTTTGACAAAGGCTCAATGGCGCTATCATAAACTTGCGTAAATGTCGGCATCATGACAAAAAGGGTCAAAAATAGGGACAAACCAACTATAACTTGATTAGGCGGAACGGTCTGCGTGCCAATTGCAGACCTGGTAAAATGCATCACTATCACGATCCTGGTAAATGAAGTCAGCATCATCAAAATAGATGGTGCCAACGCAATTACAGTAAGCACTAAAAGCATCTGTAAGACACTTGCTAAATCCGATCCGTCTCCTGCAGATATGCCAATGCTGATAAGATCATTATCAGCATCCGTACTCCCCTCTGCCGCCATGATTCTGCTGACCATGGCAGCCATGCTGCCAAAAACAAGTATCAAAAGCAATGATGCCTTTAGGAATGTCTCTCTGTGTTTCCTGAAAAATCGTAACATAACGCCTTATCCTGCCTAATCTTCCGGCTTGTCCTTCTTAAACTTATCTAAAATTGCTTTGAAGCTTTCAGATCTTGATTGGGTGGACGCATCCCTATAAACCAAATCCTCCTCTTTAAGTTCACATAAATATGTAATAGTATCCTTACATACTGCTATCGCAAAACATTTGCTTCCAATCTTAACGATCTGAATATACTTGCTGTTTGAGATACGCACCGTCTCCAAAATCTTGATATTGCTCCCTGCGCTGCGCTCTTTCTGGATATTCCCCACCCACTTGGTAGCAAAAAAAGTAATCGCAAGCACAAAGACAAAAATAATCAGCAAAGTAATCAGTTGCGTAAAAGCCTCAAAGGAGTTCTTTGATATTGCAAGCAGCATTAACCCACTACTTTCTGTACAGCCTCAATAACACGGTCTGCCTGGAACGGCTTTACGATAAAATCTTTTGCGCCTGACTGGATAGATTCAATAACCATCGCCTGCTGACCCATAGCAGAACACATGATAACAGCTGCATTGGCATCGGAGGCTTTAATCTTCTTTAACGCCTCAATACCATCCATCTCTGGCATTGTAATATCCATAAGAACCAAATCCGGCTTTAACTCAGCATATTTTTCTACTGCTTTTGCGCCATTCTCTGCTTCCCCTGCAATATTATACCCATTTTTTGTAAGAATATCTTTGATCATCATTCTCATAAATGCAGCGTCATCGCAAACTAAAATATTCTTTGCCATAGTACTTCTCCTATCTTAAATTATTATTATTCACTATGATCATCTGACTATATTATATACCATCTCTTCAAAATTGCCTAGCTTTTTTTTATTATTTCATAAAGATTTACTTATCTTTTATAATTTCCGTGATCCTTACGCCAAAATTTTCCTCAATGACAACCACTTCGCCCTTAGCCACATACTTGCCGTTAACAAGCACATCAATGGCTTCTCCGGCAATCTTGTTCAGTTCGACAATAGTACCCGGGGCAAATTCCAGAATGTCTTTGATCGACTTGGACGTCCTGCCAAGCTCTACTGTTACCTCCAGCG
>CANRBP010000050.1 GCA_947628875.1 uncultured Lachnospira sp. | reverse complement strand
TCCAAAATGCTTTTGCTGAAATTTTCAAGATTTTGCTTGGCATTGCTCTCCACGCCCATAAAATATACGGCGTTTTTGTCCCGGATAAATTGGCTGATAAGCGCTGTTTTTCCCACGCGCCGCCGGCCGTATATAACCGTAAATTCAAATTTATTTGAAGAATACAGCTTGTTGAGAGTTCCAAGCTCCCGTTCTCTGCCGATAAACATCTCGCTACCTCCTGTCTCAGAGCAGTTACAGTATAGCATAAAAAACAAGTTAGTCAAGTAAGATTCGGCAAATCTTACCTGACTAACTTTAACTTTTTATATTTTATTTGCAACTGTTTACATCATTTCAAGCAGCTGGCTGTAAAGCTTATCAGAAAATATTTTTTTCAAAACAGAAATATTATCTGCAAGCTCCAGATAAAGCGACTGCTGCTGCCTCTGCGTCATATTTCTGGTAATGTCAATAGCATTTTTAAAATCTGACGCTGCAAGGCTTTGCGTTGAAAATTCCGATACCGATGCACTGGCGGAGCATCCGGCATCTACATATACGTCATCAACAGAAGCTGTCAGGCTGAACTCATCAATCACTATCCCGGAACCCTCTTCGCGCATGCTTGAATGCATCTTTATAAACTGTCCGCTGCTGCCTGTTCCGACCGGCTCCAGCGAAACGTCAAACACCTGGCTGCCGCTTGTTGCGTCATATGTAAATACAGCCTTCATTTCATCTGAATATATTTCTAATTCAACAAATTCTGATGCTGTTTTTCCAAGGAATTTAGCTGTCAGGCTCCCTGACATATCCGGATCTATATCTGAAAACTCAATTTCAATCCCAACAATGCGGCTGTTTTTTACATAAAGCATAAATGGAATATCCCTCATGTTTTTAAGGCTATCCTCTATGTCTTTTTTTATAGTTTCCTTTGAAACATTGACTGCGCTGCTAAGCATCCCCACATACAGCGAAAGCCTGCTGTCACTGAAAACAGCGTCTATCGCTTCCCCAATGCCGCCAGCCACTGCATCTCTGGTGATCATTACGCGGTATGCGCTGGCATTTATACGCTTGTCCCCTGATTGCAGTTCTTTATTGGACAGCTTATTATATGTACATTTTTCTATAAGCACATCAAATCCCTGCATGAGATCCTCAACAAGCGCCTCAAGCGCCTCTGAGTACTGCGATAAAATCTGTGTGCTGCCGCCTGACATCATGTCTGAAATGCTGCCTGCATCCAGGCCGCCGATATCCAGCGTATTAAGCGGAACCTTAAACGATTCCTCCAAAAGCTCCGGAACTTTGAAATACAGCGCGCTGTCATCCATATAAAACTGTATTGTCAAAACCGGAGAAGCTTCCTTTGCTGCCAGTCCCAGAACACCGCTCAGCTTGTTTTCGCCAACGTCAAACTGGCAATCATACTGAAGCGTATCTACATTGAGCATATCCATCAGATTTTCCTGATCATACATAACATGATCTAATCTGACGGATCCCTTCCATTCCTGTTTATTCGGAAGCGAAGCCGTATTGGAGGCTCTGTCAAACGCCCCTGCCACAGCCTGCTCAAAATCATTTCCTGCATTCTTTAAAGCTGTAACCGCCTGTTTTTTCGGTGAAAAAATATTTGAAAGATATGGGTATGCAAAGAAAATCCCTACTCCCAGAACAACTGCCAGCGCCGCAATAATACCGAGAACCTTCGGCCATTTTTTCTTCTTCTTCATACCTGGCTGACCAAACTGCGCAAACTGCGCTGGCTGCCCAAACTGCGCTTGCTCTGTCGGCTGACCATACTGCGCATACTCCGTTGGCTGTCCAAACTGCGCAAACTGCGTTGACTCCGTTGGCTGTCCAAACTGCCCAAACTGCGCTGACTGCGCAAACTGCGTTGATTGAGCTTGCTGCGTTTGCTCCGATGTCCGGTTTTCCATCAGGTTGCATCCGCATCTTGGGCAAAATTTTGCATCTCCTGCTTCATATCCGCACTGATTACAAATCATTTTTATCTCCATTTCTGTTATTGCTGTTATCTTGCCTGTAACATTTTCTAAATACTATCAAATTTCTTAATAGAATGCAACTGTCATTTCCTGACATATCTTACAAATTCATAAACCATATCAAAGTAAGTTTTTTCCCCGCTCGCCGCTGCCTGTATCCATTCTGCTGATTCGTCCAGGTTCGGGAAATAAACATCGGCATCGTATGCATAATCTATCTTCGTAATATCCGCCACATCACAAAATTTCAGCATTTGCCTGTACACCATGCCCCCTCCGATTACATATACATTGTCCGAAGAATACTTTGACGCCTCCATGCAGGCTTCCTCAATGCTATGGCAGATAACCGCTCCGCTTGCGTGATAATTCTGATTGCGCGTGAGCACGATATTAGTCCGGCCAGCCAACGGTCCTCTTCCCTTTAAGCTTTCCATTGTCTTCCTTCCCATAATGACTGTCTTGCCGGCCGTCTCTGCCTGAAACAAGCGCATATCCTCCGGAATGGACACCAGCAGGCGGCCGTTTTTTCCAATAGCCCAGTTTTTGTCTACCGCTGCGATTAATCTCATACCCGTCTCCTTCCTTTGACCTAAAGTCCAGAATTAACATAAAAATTGCAGATTTTAATTCAGAAGCGTTTTTTTGCAAAATAAAAATCGCCTGAACCTGCTAACCCAGCATTCCAAGCGATCTCTCCAAATGCGGAAGATGGGACTTGAACCCACACGTGGTAAACCCACACAAGAACCTGAATCTTGCTCGTCTGCCATTCCGACACTTCCGCTTTTATATCTGCATGTAGGAAATTCCAATCCAACAGCAATTATGATTATAAGATAAAAATTTTCTTATGTCAACCCTTAATTTTTTTTGAGTTTTTGAGTTTCCGAATTTTGTATTTTATATGCGTCAAAAAGGCATGCTGCTGCGGCAGCATTGCCATTGTGTACAGAAATCGCATTCGGAAAACCAGTTTTCCAGATGCGATTTTGTACACAATCGCCACATCACGTTCCGTGATGTGCGCTTTTGACGCATATAAAATACAAAATGCGGAAACCCAAGTTAATTTTTTTCTTTCTCTTTGAAAGAAATCCTTCTATAAATAAATTATTATTTCTGGATTTATGGAGCAGACTTGCTCCGTTGAATGAAACAGAAAATAAGCATAATAAATATAATACATACCTGTGAATGCCGGAAGTTCAAGGCTGCGGCGTAATCGAACCCTGTTCCGGTGCTTCAAACGCCATATCCGGTTTATAGCTGCTGCATCCGACCTCTGCTCCTGCTGTTTTAATGCAGCGGCAGTCTGACAGGATACACAGCTGATTCCTCTCATAAAAACAATGCACAGATTTTTCCTGATTTTCGCCCTGCATCATCAATACCCCATAAACTCCTGAATATCCCTTAAAACATCTTCAATCTGGCTGCCATCATCATGAATTGTCAAATGAAGCGGATTGCCGATATCCAGGCTGAAAATGCCAACCAGCGATTTTGCATCCACACAGCTGTGCCCCGATTCAATATCAAAAGAACAGCTATATTTGCTGATTTTGCTGACAAACCGCTGCACCTTTTCGACTGAATCCAACAAGATCGATACTGTAATCATTTTATCCTCCATTCCTACATGCATTTACCCCTCTAAACAATGACAACCTCTGCATGCACTTACCTTCCTGTTTTTTACTTTCCTATGATACTATAACGCCCCTCAAAAAACAACAAATATTTTTTCTTGAGTTTCGGGCATGTCTGCACTGCAAAAAATGCCATACGGCGCGAAAAGCCATGTCTTTCCGGCAATCCGCGCTGTATGGCTTCTTCATCTGCAAAATTTTGGAAAATCCTGAAAAATCTGCAGAGCCTTAAAATCTCAAAAATGCCTGCAAATCATCACAAATTTGTATATCCCATCAGGTATTCATCGACCTCCCTCGCGCAGTCGCGTCCCTGCCGGATTGCCTTTACCACAAGCGACTGCCCTGTATGCATGTCGCCTGCAGTAAATACGCCCAGAACATTTGTCGCATAGGCGCCCTCAGCCGTCTTTACATTAGTCCTCTCGTCCAGTTCAACGCCAAATGCATCTGCTACATATTTCTGCGCTCCAAGGAAGCCTGCCGCTATCAATACAAGTTCGCACGGCAGTTCCTTCTCAGAGCCTTCTATCTGCTTCATCACATTCCTGCCCGTCTTTTCATCACGCTCAAAAGCCAGCTGCACCGTGACGACCTTTTCCAGATTTCCTTTTTTATCCTTTTTAAACTCCTTGACTGTCGTAGTATAAACGCGAGGATCATGCCCAAATACAGCGATAGCCTCCTCCTGGCCGTAATCAGTCTTGCAGACTTTCGGCCACTGCGGCCACGGATTATCCTCCGCGCGCTCATCTGGCGCCTTAGGCATCATCTCAAGCTGCGTGACAGACTTGCAGCCGTGGCGTATGCATGTGCCAACGCAGTCATTTCCGGTATCTCCGCCTCCTATCACAATAACATTTTTATCTTTGGCTGAAATATATTTATTATCTTTCAGGTCAGAATCCAGCAGGCTTTTCGTCGTAGCGGAGAGGAAATCCACCGCAAAATAAATTCCAGCGGCGTCACGCCCCGGCGCCTGAATGTCCCTCGGGTTGGCTGCTCCGCAGGCAAGCACAACCGCGTCAAATTCTTCCATCAGCTTCTTTGCCTTAACATTCTCTCCGACATTAGCCGAAGTAACAAATTCAACGCCTTCCTTTGACATAACGTCAAGCTTGCGGTCAATGATATGCTTTTCCAGCTTCATATTAGGGATTCCGTACCGCAGCAGGCCTCCGATTCTGTCTGCGCGCTCATACACAGTCACAGAATGGCCTCTCGTATTAAGCTGGTCTGCCACAGCCAATCCAGCCGGGCCCGACCCCACGACAGCAATACGCTTTCCCGTCCTGACCTGCGGCGGTTTTGGCCCTGCAAAACCATTTGCATAAGCATGCTCAATAATCGCCATCTCATTTTCTTTTGTGCAGACAGCCTCGCCGTTCAAGCCGCAGGTACATGCCTTCTCACAGAGCGCAGGGCACACGCGGCTGGTAAATTCCGGAAAATTGCTGGTTTTGTGAAGCCGGTTATACGCCTGCTCCCAGTTGCCTGTATAAACCAAGTCATTCCACTCAGGTATCAAATTATTCAAAGGACAGCCGGAAGTCATGCCCTTGATGTTCATGCCCCACTGGCAGAACGGCACGCCGCAGTCCATGCAGCGGCTGCTCTGGCAGCGCTGCTCTTCCTCCGAAAGAGGCTTATGAAACTCATTATAATCTTTAATCCTAACCTTTGGCGAAACTGCTTTTGCTTCTTTTCGCCCATACTCTATAAATCCAGTTGGCTTTCCCATGTATGTTCTCCTTTCAACGTAAGCGGTACTCTCTGATGCAAACCAGCATGCCTGCTATTGCATGCTATTTAGTGATCGCATAAAATGCTTCTATCTGCGCCTGTTCGCTGCTCAGGCCCTTCTCCTCCATCTGCACGATCTTTTTGAGCATCGTTTCATAATCATGCGGAATGATCTTCTTGAATTTCGGCAGATATTCGCCAAAATCATCAAGCACCTCTTTACCCTTCTTGGAATTTGTGTAAGCCACATGCTCCGTTATCAGCTGCTTTAACTCAAGGACATCATATTTATCCGTTACCGGAACCATCGAAACCAACTGCTTGTTAACGCGCTTATACAGGCTGGAATCCTCATCCAGCACATAAGCTATGCCGCCGCTCATGCCGGCAGCAAAATTTTTTCCGGTATGGCCAAGTATAACAGCGCGTCCGCCTGTCATATATTCGCAGCCATGATCCCCGCAGCCTTCAACCACTGCCGTTGCGCCGGAGTTGCGCACGCAGAAGCGCTCGCCGGCAACGCCGTTGATAAACGCCTTTCCGCTCGTTGCGCCGTAAAATGCGACATTTCCGATAATGATATTTTCATCTTCCTTATATGTAATGCCTGTCGGCGGATAAACAATCAGCTTGCCGCCCGAAAGTCCTTTGCCAAAATAGTCGTTGCTGTCGCCGACCAGCTCCAGCGTAAGTCCCTTCGGAATAAATGCGCCAAAGCTCTGCCCTCCTGCACCGTTGCACTTTACCGTATAAGTATCCTCCTCAAGCGTTTCTCCAAACCGCCGCGTTATCTCCGCTCCCAGAAGCGTGCCCACTGCACGGTCCGTATTGGACACGTCAACCTGCACGCTGCGTTTCTGTCCTGTTTCCAGCGCCTCTGCAAACTTTTTGAGCAGGATTTTTTCATCTATTGTCTTTTGAAGTTCAAAATCATATCCATTCTTTTTATTATAGTTAATCTTGCCGTTTTCCCTGGCATACGTGTTATCCAGAATGCCGGACAAATCCACTTTTGAGGCTCTGCCGCTGCCCTGCACTTCTTTCTGCACCAAAAAGTCAGTCCTGCCCACAAGCTCGTCAACAGTCTTAACACCCAGCTTCGCCATATATTCGCGCAGTTCCTGAGCGATAAATCTCATAAAGTTTACAACATACTCAGGCTTGCCTGCAAATTTTTTGCGCAGCTCCGGATTCTGTGTTGCAACGCCGACCGGACAGGTATCAAGGTTGCAGACACGCATCATAACGCACCCCATAGTTACCAGCGGAGCTGTCGCAAAACCAAATTCCTCCGCTCCGAGCATCGCCGCGATAGCTACATCCCGGCCGCTCATCAGCTTGCCGTCCGTCTCAATGATAACTTTATTCCTTAATCCATTCATCGACAGCGTCTGGTGCGCCTCCGCCAGTCCAAGCTCCCACGGCAGTCCGGCATTGTGTATCGAGCTCCTTGGCGCCGCTCCTGTACCGCCATCATAACCTGAGATTAAAATAACCTGTGCGCCAGCCTTTGCAACGCCTGATGCAACCGTTCCAACGCCGGCCTCCGATACAAGCTTTACAGATATCCGCGCATTTTTATTGGCATTCTTTAAGTCATATATCAGCTGCGCCAGATCCTCGATCGAATAAATATCATGATGCGGCGGCGGCGAGATAAGCGACACGCCTGGCGTTGAAAGCCTGGTTTTTGCTATCCACGGATATACCTTTTTGCCTGGCAGGTGGCCGCCCTCGCCCGGCTTTGCGCCCTGCGCCATTTTAATCTGAATTTCCTGAGCGCTCACAAGATATTTGGAAGTCACGCCAAACCGGCCAGAAGCAACCTGCTTGATAGCTGAACATTTATTTACGCCGTCAGGTCCCGGCACCAGCCGCTCCTCATCTTCGCCGCCCTCGCCGCTGTTTGATTTGCCATGCAGCATGTTCATGGCAATAGCCATTGTCTCATGAGCTTCCTTTGAAATCGAGCCGTATGACATGGCGCCGGTCTTAAACCGCCTCACGATCGAATCCACGCTCTCAACCTGTTCGATCGGTATGCCCTTCTTCGGGAAGCGTATATCCATAAGGCCGCGCAGATTCTTAACGCCGGTGTCTTTATTTACCAGCGCGGTATATTCCTTAAACGTCTCATAGTTTCCGGTGCGTGTCGCAAGCTGAAGCAGATGTATCGTTTGAGGATTGTACAAATGCTCTTCCATTCCGCTCCTCAGCTTATGCGCGCCTGCACTGTCCAGAGTCGTGTCTGTCGGCAGTCCCAGCGGATCAAATGCCTTTGAATGAAGCGTTTCCACATCTTCCTGGATATCAAACAGGCTGATGCCCTCAATCCGGCTGACTGTGCCCTTAAAATAACGGTTAATGACATCTGAATTGATGCCTATCGCCTCAAATATCTTTGAGCCCTGATAAGACTGTATCGTGGAGATTCCCATTTTTGCGGCAATTTTTACAATCCCGTTCAAAATAGCATTGTTATAATCATCAACAGCCGCATAATAGTCCTTATCAAGCATATTGAAATCAATAAGCTCCTGTATGCTCTCCTGTGCCAGATACGGGTTGATGGCAGATGCGCCGTAGCCGAGCAGCGTTGCAAAGTGATGGACATCTCTCGGCTCGCCGCTCTCAAGAATCACCGCCATGCGTGTACGCTTCTTTGTCTGCACGAGATACTGCTGCAGCGCCGATACGGCAAGCAGAGACGGGATAGCTACATGGTTCTCGTCAACGCCCCTGTCTGACAGGATAATAATATTGGCGCCCTCCCTGTGCGCGCGGTCAGCTTCAACATAAAGATGGTCTATCGCCTTTTCCAGAGAAGTATTCTTATAATAAATAATCGGTATGACCTCGACCTTAAACCCTTCCACATGCATATTCTTAATCTTCAAAAGATCCGTGTTGGTCAGGATCGGGTTATTTATTTTTAACTGCTTGCAGTTTTCAGCCTTTTCCTCAAGCACATTGCCGTCTGTTCCCAGATAAACGGTAGTTGACGTGACAACCTTCTCGCGTATGGAATCAATCGGCGGATTCGTTACCTGCGCAAAAAGCTGTTTAAAATAATTAAACAATGGCTGATGCTTATTTGACAGCACTGCAAGCGGCGTGTCTATACCCATCGCGCCGATTTTTTCAGCACCGTCTAACGCCATAGGAAGGATAGATGTCCTGAAATCCTCATATGTATAGCCAAAAGCTTTCTGTAGCCTTGCGCGTTCCTCACGTCCATGCACCGGAACTTTCTGGTTAGGTATTTTCAGATCATGAAGCTGGATAAGGTTGTTGTCAAGCCATTCGCCATACGGCTGCTTTGTCGCATATGCTTCTTTCAGGCTGTCATCATCAATCAGCTCGCCCTTAACAGTATCGACCAGCAGCATCTTGCCCGGCCTCAGCCTGTCTTTTTGCTTTATCCTGCTCTCGTCCACCGGCAGCACGCCAACCTCGGACGAAAGTATCAGATAACCGTCATTTGTGACATAGTAGCGTGAAGGCCTCAGGCCGTTCCTGTCCAGAACCGCACCCATTATATCGCCATCTGAGAACAGTATAGATGCCGGACCGTCCCATGGCTCCATCATAGTCGCATAATACTGGTAAAAATCTTTTTTCTCCTGCGCCATCGCCTTATTGTTGCTCCATGGCTCCGGGATTGTTATCATGACAGCAAGCGGCAGCGGCATGCCATTCATGACCAAAAATTCCAGCGTGTTGTCAAGCATGGCGGAATCCGATCCGTTCGTGTTGACGACCGGCGTAATCTTAGACATCTCCTGCTCAAGATAATCGGAGTACATAGTCTCCTCGCGCGCCAGCATTCTGTCGGCGTTTCCCTTGATAGTATTAATCTCTCCGTTATGTACTATAAAACGGTTCGGATGCGCCCTCTCCCAACTCGGGTTTGTATTAGTTGAAAACCTTGAATGAACCAGCGCAATTGCAGATTCATAATCTTCATCTCTCAGATCGCTGAAAAACTGCCTGAGCTGCCCAACCAAAAACATGCCCTTGTAAACAATCGTGCGGCTTGAGAGCGATACCACATAAGTTGTTTCGCTTGTTTGCTCAAATACCCTTCTTGCAACATAAAGCTTGCGGTCAAAGTCGATGCCCTTGCTGATATTCTCCGGCCTCTTAACAAACGCCTGCATGATGTACGGCATGCAGTCAATCGCTTTCTTCCCCAAAACGTCCGGATAGGTAGGCACTTCGCGCCATCCAAGGAACTCAAGCCCTTCTTTCTCAACAATAATCTCAAACATCTTCTTTGCCTGATTGCGGCGCAGTTCATCCTGCGGGAAAAAGAACATGCCAACGCCGTAATCGCGTTCATCTCCAAGCTGAATGCCCAAAGGCTTAACCGCCTTTTTGAAAAACCTGTGGGAAACCTGGAGAAGGATGCCGACGCCATCTCCCGTCTTTCCCTCCGCATCCTTTCCGGCTCTGTGTTCAAGATTCTCTACAATGCTCAGCGCATCGGAAACAGTCTGGTGCGTTTTGATGCCCTTTATGCTCACGATTGCGCCAATGCCGCAGTTATCATGTTCGAACTCCGGACTGTATAACCCCGGCCGTTTGCTTTGATTTTCCATAGCTAAATCTTCCTTTCGTAACCTTATGCGTTGTCTCGCTGATTTCGCGTAAGATTACTATACGCTATTTTTTCAGGCTTGTAAACATATTTTTTATATTAATTGTCTGATAATTTGATATTTTAGCATTTTTAAATTAAATTATCAGAATATTTATATTCATATTTTTAATTTGTTATCATTTTAAGACAATTCCGTCTTTTTTTCCTCTCTGCGTTCAACCAAAAAACTTACCGCACGAGGCAGAACCTCAAAGCAGACTTCTCTGTGCTCTCCGCCGTACTCGCCGTCCAGCGTCCAGCTTATATCCTCATCAAATACAAAGGAAATGCGGCTGACACGGAAAGAATAAAACATTTCGCTCCGCTCAAAATTCTGTGATACAAATGCCGCTACAAGCTGCTGAAATTCCAGCGGATTGCGTATTTCCTTCACAAGCGTTACCTCAAACAGGCCGTCCTGCAGGTCGATACCCTGACCGGCAAGGCCTTTCACGCCGCCTACCGACTGCGTATTGCTCACCATGCCATAAACAAAGCTGCCCTCCACATCACCATTGTCGCTCGTAACTTTTACATGATAAGGCTTCAGGTCAGACAACGCTTTTACGCCCTCAAGCACATATGCCTGATGTCCGAGCAGGTTTTTTAGAGACTGCGGCGTTGCATATGAAACCTCTGTAAATGCGCCGAACGCAGCCACATAGTTAAAAGTCCTCTCTCTGTTCATCAGGCCGATATCGCATTCCATCGGCTCGCCTGCGGCAATACATTC
>CANRBP010000049.1 GCA_947628875.1 uncultured Lachnospira sp. | reverse complement strand
TTTTTCTATCCCTCTGTTCAGATTGATAAAATACCGCTCCCCAAGCAGCGCGCGAAGCTGGGAAAAACACTCTTCCGCTTCAATCTTAACCGGTCCATCATATTCCTTTATCAGCCTGGCAACACGGCGTATCTGCCTTGCATCCGGCACGCTCGGGCGCTGATGCTCTGCATTCGGCTTAAATACCATGACTGCCACCATTGCCGCGCCATACTGCTCTGCAAGCCTTATCATATTCGGAAAATCGTCCGCATTATTGGAATGCATAACCCAGTTAATGCATGTCCGCTTATAGTTCATCTCTTGCAGCGTCCGAAGCGCTTCCACAGCCAATTCATAACCGTCCCTTGTCAGGCTGTTTATCTCGCCTGTACTTCCATTTAAAGAGACGCAAATATCAGAAACTCCGCAGGCGATCAATTTTTCCAGTTTTTCTTTTGATGCGCCGTATCCAGATATGGCAATATTTGCCTCCATTCCATAGCTTCTGCAAGCCTGCACTAATTGTTCAAGATCCGGATAAAGCATTGTTTCGCCGCCGCTTAAATTGACTGTCTTTACATGGTTTTTTGCCGCTTCATCAAGCCAATGCATTGCCGTATCAAATGGCATATCCTCCCCGGACGCCAGTTCGCAGTAGCACTGCGGACAGCGCAGAGGGCATCTTGCGGTCAGTTCCAGATTCATCAGCACAGGCGTGTCATACGCTCTGTAATCATGGCAGTAACATACGCTCCCCTGCCGCAGATACGCCTTTGCACGCAAAGGATATTCCCCCATGAACGGTATCTTGAAATGCGAAATATCATTCTGGATAAATGGCGTATGTGCCGGAAAGCGTTTTACAAACCGCAGTACGTCTTTCTTTTTTTGTGCTGTACATAAGCCTGCCTTTTCCAGCATTTCCAAAAATTCTGCTATGTCTTTGGATTTCTTGCTGACAGTGCCAAAATTTATTCCGATTTTTTCAGAAATGCCGTTCTCTAAAACATCAAAGTCTAAAATAAATTTTTTTCTTTCGCTGTATGGCTCCAATATGGATAAAAGCTGACGCAGTTTTTCAGTATTGCCTTTCCATTCCAGCTCTTTCAGATATTGCACGGCATCCTCTCCGGCCATATCGTCCGTAAACAGCCGCAGCTGGTTCCACTCCATTCTCCCCGACATGCTGCCGAGCTGAAACAGTCCCTTGCATTTTCCGTCCAGCTTACTGACGCACGATTCCAGCATCGGAAGCAGTTTATCCGCTCTTTCGCTTCCTGCCAGCTGTACAAGCACTTTTTCATAAAAAACACTGTTATCGCAATCCGGCCTTACGCAGGAGGCATCCACAAAATAGCATGGAATGATGTTCCCGCTATCGCAGGCTTTTCCATCAAGCTCGTACCAATATTCTTTTGTGTACGGCGAATCAACATCTCTGCGGATCGAATAGTCGCATCCGGTCGTTTCGTCCGACAGGCAGACCTCAAGAATCGTTTCTTCCGTTTCCAGCATGCCGTATTGTTTTTCTGCATTTTCCAGCCTTTGGTATTCCTTCTCTGAAAAAAGGGACGGATAACTGCACATTCTAAAATAATCCAGATACTCTTTTACCGTAACGGCCATTATTTTTCTCCAATCTGTTCAAACTTTCATCTGTTTTTTTATACAATCCACCGCCCGATTTTGTTACATTTTTTTCAATTTTATGTAACACTTTTTGCTTTTCGGTTGTATAAGAATATGTAATAAATAAACAAGCTGTAAAAAATGCCTGAAAGGAAGGAAACTTATGGACGAGGAAAGAATCAAAGAACTTTTTTCCGATGAAGCTTTTGTCAATTCCATACTGGAAATGGAAACGCCTGAAGAAGTTCAGAAAGCGCTTGCGGAAAAAGGTATTGATCTGACTATTGATGAAATCTGCACAATTCAGAAATCACTTTCACAGAGCGATGGCGAATTGTCGGAGGACGATCTTGAGAATGTAGCCGGCGGATCTATCATTGCGACTTTAATAATTGTTGCCGCTGGAATCGCAGGAGCTGCAAGCTTAGGAAAAGCTGTACACGGCTGGACAAGAAGACGCTGGTAAATAAACTGAATGGAGGGAAAAATAGTGGATAACGAAGAACTGTTAAAACAAGCGCTCGCTGACAAAGATTTTGCGGAATCCCTGATAAACATGGAGACTCCGGAAGAAGTACAGGCCGCCTTAAACGATAAAGGCATTTCTTTAAGCCTGGAAGATATTTCCATGATACAGCAGATCCTGGAAAACGGCACGGAAGGCGAACTATCGGAAGATGAACTTGAAAATGTTGCCGGCGGAAGCCTGACTGTACTGGCGGCGCTTGGAATTGCCAGCCTTGTAATGGCTTGCGTTGGAGGCACCGTTAAACTTGGCAACAAGGTGGACAGCTGGACAAGAAGACGCTGGTAAAAAATCCGGCGGTTTTTACACTGTTATTATTTTAAAAATTAAATTACGAGGTGACAAGCTATGGATGAAAAATTAGAAAAGTTATTGCAGGACGAAACATTTTTGCAGACATTATTATCAAAAGAAACTGATGCAGAGGTTCAAGCATTTCTGAAAGAAAACGAAATCGAGCTGACTCTTGAGGAGATCGCCGCAGTCAAAGCAGGCGTGGAGGCCTCTTTATCATCTGACAGCGAAGAATTATCCGCAGCTGATCTGGAAAATGTAGTAGGCGGCGCAAGCGCAGATACAATCGGCAAAATTGTAAATGCCGTATGCGATGCCATCGGCAAAGTCGGTGATTTAGTCCACAAATGGACGCGCGGACGCTGGTAAGATACGCATTATGCAAAGTAGTAAATATAAGCTCCGTGAAACGGCTTGATAAACAAGGGACTGTCGCTTTTGTGCAACAGTCCCTTTCTTATCCGCAGGCTACATCTGTCTTGCAGCCAGCTCATAAAATCTTCCTTTCTTTTCCATCAGCTCCTGATACGTTCCTTCTTCCAGCACGCTCCCTTTTTCCAGCACATAAATCTTGTCGCAGTTTATTACCGTGCTAAGCCTGTGCGCAATCACCACTCTGGTCGCCTTCAAGCGTTCCAGGCTCTCGCACACCATAGCCTGCGTCACGTTGTCCAGCGCTGAGGTCGCTTCATCAAAATATATGATTTTCGGCTTGCCGACTATTGCCCTTGCAATAAGTATGCGCTGCTGCTGGCCGCCTGATATCGTGCCGCTGTCTTCCGACAAAACCGTGTGAAGCCCCATCGGCATTTGTTTAATATCTTCTTCCAGTCCAACCGCCTTTACAACTTCCTTGACCTGTTCCAGTTTTGTTTTCGGAGATGTGATCGTGATATTCTCAAAGATACTTCCGCTGATAAGCTTGCCGTCCTGAAGAACAACGCCGAATTTTTTGCGCAGTTCACGCTTATCCATGCTGTCAATATCTTTTCCGTCATAATATATCTTCCCAACATCAGGCTTTTCAAAGCCTAAAAGCAGTTTCAGCAAAGTTGACTTTCCGCTTCCGGAAGAACCTACGATCCCGACATACTGTCCAGCCTTAATATGCATGGAAAGATCATTCAAAATCACCCCGGACGACTCGTCATATGAAAACGTCACATTATTGACCTCAATATCTCCCGTCAATGTCCCAGGCATGACCGTATCCTCTTCCAGCTCGGGCAATTCCTGTAAAATCGGCTTGCATCTGTCGTAAACCGGCTTTATGTCATTGACCTCCAATAACGAAGACACGATCTGCAGCATAGCACCCGAAAAAGAGCCGAATGCCGATTCAAACCCCATAAACGCACCGATCGACAGCGCCATGCCATGCCTTATCATCAGATAATACAGCACAATGGAAAATACGGTGTTCATTGCCCCTACAAGCGTATTGACGCCAACTGACATTTTTTCTTTCCTGATATTGATGCTTCTGGACTCCGTATATGGTTTTAAATATTCCAGCAAAGCCCTGTTTTCAACGCCTGCGATCCGGATTTTGGAAATGCCGCTCAAAAATTGGAACATAACAGAACCCGCTTTGCTGTCCTTTTCCATTTTCATTGCTTCGTATTTTGTCTGCAAAATCCCGATCCATACGATCAGCACCATGCACGCCAGCAGCATGATCAGCGATATGCCTGTCAGTTTCTTTGAATATTTCACCATCCGCCACAGATACAGCAGAGAAAAAAACGCGCTTAAAACCGTTTTAATCGCCACATCTGCAATCGTATTATAAATCTGGGAGATACCCATGACTCTCTGCGCCAATTCAGCGGAATCATATTTGCGGAAAAAGCTTTCCTGCAAATTAAACAGCCTGTCATATGCCGCGCTCTGTACCGCATACTCCATAGAATTCATGCTTCTGAATGCCGCAAGATTTTTTACAATTGTAAATGAAAGATTTCCAACCGTACAGGCCAGGATCACCAAACCGATCTGCACCAGGCCTGATTGGTTTCCCATAGGAATAAATTTATCATATAGCTGCTCATTCATAAGCGGCATTAAAAGGCCGATTAAAGTGCCGATTAACGCCAACAGGACAAACCGCACAATATCGCTGATATATACATTCTGCATGCCGAAAATAAATAAATCTTTTGCAGTCAGCTTTTTATCCGGGAACGGACGGTATAGCATATCCGCCTTTACCTCTAACTGTTCCGCATATTTTTTATCCACCACGCAGGAAGTTTTCTGCGAGGCATCATAAGCCATATAACGTCTCGGCTCTATCGGAACGCAGGCGATCGGCTGGCGTCCTTCCCTTTTATACGCAAGTATCGGACCGCTGTCCCTTTTGTACCAGTCCGGCTCCAGCACAATTTCACGCATAATAAAATGCGATATTCTTGCAATATCCGAAACGGCAAACCGCCTTCCGCAGCTTTCCTGTATTTTATCATAATCCGCCACTGATATATTCA
Organism: uncultured Lachnospira sp.; assembly: GCA_947628875.1. GTDB lineage: Bacteria > Bacillota > Clostridia > Lachnospirales > Lachnospiraceae > Lachnospira. The sequence goes on along the minus strand of CANRBP010000049.1, from coordinate 5,913 downwards.
TCTGATCACACAGGTAGGCGACACTGTCATAAATCCTGTTCCCGGATTCCGGCGTGATATGTTTTTCCTTCTTTTTCTGGAACAGCCTGTAGATGATATGAAGGCTTTTCTCATAGGTGCTCTGCTGCTCTATTGCGGTAGCATATATGTATCCTTCTTCTTTTATAATGTTTATATTGTATTTCTCTATCAGCTGTTCTGCGTAATCCTCCGCATCCGGCAGCTGAATGCCTATCCTGGCGGCAAATTTCTCCCTGACTGATTCATTCTGTACATTCTCAGATATCTGTATCCTGGCGCTGTCCAATGCGACTAAGCCGATTCTCCATGACCCCAGCTGGCCATCATCACTCGCAAAACCGGGTATGTTTTCCCCTTCCGCCATTTCAGCCAGAAATTGCCTTCTTCCGGGCATCCCATTTACATAAGGGAACAAATATATCAGAACATGCCCTTCCAGAACTTTATATACTGTTGTATTGTCATGCGTAACATGGATCTGTCCGCCTCGAAGCTCAATACACTCCATATGCGCTTCCTCCTAACTATTCTGTATCAATCGCTGATAATGCCCTTCCTTGTTCGCCAGTTCCTGATGCGTGCCTCTCTGTACGATCCTGCCCTTTTCCATTACGATAATTTCATCGCAGTCACGTATCGCAGACAGCCTGTGCGCTACAATGACGCAGGTGCAGCCTCTGCGCTTAATGTTGTCAATGATTTCTTTCTCAACTATCGGGTCTAATGCGCTGGTCGCTTCATCCATGATCAGTATGCTGGGATTAGTCACAAGCGCCCTTGCAATTTCAAGCCGCTGGCGCTGCCCTCCGGACAGATTGCTGCCGCCTTCCGCCAGGATAAAATCATACGCTCCCGGCTTAGACGTAATTACATCATGAATGCAGGCATCTTTCGCGGCTTTTACCATGTCTTCGTCCAGAATATTGCGGTTCCACATAGTAAGATTATCCCGGATCGAACCCGAAAAAAGCGTAATATTCTGGCTGACCGTTGATACGCTGGAAGACATGATCTCTTTCGGTATATTCCTGCTGTTTACGCCGTCCATAAGAACCGTGCCGCTCCATGGAAGATAGAGGCCGCTTATTATCTTAGATACCGTTGATTTGCCGCAGCCGGAAGCTCCCACAAACGCAATCGAGCTGCCGCAAGGCAAATGGAAATTGAAATTTTCGACAAGCGGCTTTTCCAGAATGCTGTATCCGAAAGAGATATCTTTCAGTTCAATCTCGCCAGTCAGCTTTGTAGTCATGGGTACGGTTTCACGCTCAGTATATTTCTCATCTTCCGCGTATTTCATGATATCTTCCACACGGCTCATATCCGCCTTGACCGTCTGGATCTTCTGTATAAAACCAACAAGCTGGTTTACAGGAGCAGTAAAAGAACTAAGCAGGCTTGTGTAAGCCACCAGCATGCCGGCTGTCATCTTGCCCTGTATAACCAAGATGCCGCCTGCAAGCATTACAAGAACATTTCCAATTTCTTCCGCAGTTTCAGGGATCGCGTTTAACATTTGCTGTTTTTTGCCAAGCTGCTGTTCGAGCAGTATTGTTTTCGCATAATATCCCTGAATCCGACCCACATATTCATTTTCTACGCCGGAAGCCTTTAATGTGCTTGTGATATTTAGCCCCGCAAAGACCGAGCCTGCCAGTTTGCCCTGATCCTGCTGCATTTTCATGGCATAGCTTGATATAGAATCCGAACTGAATTTTACGATCAGCAGATTGACAGCTACGCTGACAACGCCGATCAATGTCAATAGCGGACTGTAAACCAGCAGTAAAATCAGGTAAAATGCCGCCACCATAATATTCAGCACAGTCTCCGCCAGATCGCCTGCCAGAAATGTGCTTACATTATTGTTATTATTGACGCGTTCCGCTAAATCTCCTGAATATCTCTGATCAAAAAAATTCATCGGAAGCCGGAACAAATGCGACAGGAATCCATGCGCGGAAGTCAGCGCCATCTTATTCTGCAGCTTTTGCAGCAGCATGCCCCTGTAATAAGTCAGGGCAGCCTGAAACAGCACTGTAAAACACATAATGGCAAGAAAGGCGCTCATCCATTTTGTATTGCCGCCTAACAAAATATCATCAATAAACACCTGGGAAAATACCGGTATTACCAACCCGGGGAAAACCAGGCAGAGGCCTATTGCAACCAGTGCAAACAATGAGGAATACTGTCCTCTTAATCTTGACTTTGCAAATTCAAACAGCGTCTTTTTTTGCCTGAGTTTTTCAAATTTATCTGTAACTTCAAATGTAAGAACAACGCCTGTAAAACATTCATCAACATCTTCCAGCGTGAGTTTTCTCCTTCCCATCGCCGGATCATTGATATACGCATGCTTTCCCTTCATGCCTTCCCATACCACAAAATGATTGAAATTCCAGTGGATTATACAGGGCGGCTTACACTCTAACAAGCCTTCCAGGCTTTTGCGATACCCTTTGGCCTCCATGCCGAACTTTCTGGCCGCTCTTAAAATATTTTTTGCATTGCAGCCGTCTCTGGATACTCCTGTCTCGATACGGAGCTGCTCTAACGGCATATGCCTTCCATAATACCCCATCACCATAGACAGGGAAGCCGCACCGCATTCCGTAGCTTCCATTTGATATATAGTTGGGGTTTTCGTATACCTTTTTTTCAAACTAATCTCCATTCCGGAGCGTTTTCGCGACGGGGCGACGCGAATCTCAAATTCGCGTCTGCCATCAGAAGAATTTGTGACGCTCCGGCACAAATTCTATTAATTGCTGCTTTCTGTTTTAATTGTCAGTTTTTCTTTTATATAAGGTATCAGCATCGTAATTGGCGCTTTTTCTTCCAGAACGATACTTGCCTCAACCATAGTGCCTTCCACGAGCGATACTCCCTTTCCTTTGGCGCTTGACCAGTAATAGCCGCTGGCTGAATCCTCATCTTCCTGCAGCTTGACAACGATGGCAACCACAGGTCCATCTTTCAGGAATGCTTCAACCAGGCTTTCATTTCCAAGTTTTTTGCGCAGATCGTCTGTTGAGGCCACATAAGGATCCACCTCCATCACAGTGCCGACCATATGCCCATATTCCTGCTTATTTACTGTAGAAGGATAAACAAGCACTTCCATTCCCTCTGTTATTTTTTTGCCCGAACCCAGAGGCACATAGCATACAACTTCCTTTTCTTCCCCTTCCTCCTGCTGTACTTTTATCAGTTCGCTGCCTTGATTAACTGCACTTCCCTGGACGATCGTTATATCTGTCACTCTGCCGCTCACGGTTGCCGTTATCTCGCATTTTTCCAGCTGCTCACGGTATTGTTCTGATTCCAGGATAAGCTGGTCAATGGACGCGGCCTTTGTCGCAGCAAACTGGCTGTAAATTGTTTCCGTCTGTTTTTCTGCGATCCGCCGGTCGCTATCTACCTGTATTTCCATTCTTACAAGGGAATCCAGCAGGCTGTCAAGTTTTGATTTTTCTGTGTTATACTCATTCACAGCCATGGAGTAGGCGTTCGACAGCTGCGTCTGCGAGCTTTGCGCCGCACCCAATGCCGTAATACGGTTCATATAATTATTTTTCGCGCTTTCATAGCTTGCAGCAGCACTTTCTTTTTGGCTCGAATAATTATCTGCATCTTTCTGATAATTATTTTTTGTCGCTTCCGCCGCTTCCACTTCCTGCAAACATTGTTCTATGCTGTTTTGAAGTTCCTCTTTTGCAGACTTAACGCTCTCGCAATATTCATTATAGGCATCTTCCGATTCTTTTTTTAACGCATTTTCCTGTGCAATTATCTTGTCATACTGTTCTTTCAGGCTCTGGTACTGGCTTTTGGCGCGGATAAGCGCTACATTGGCCTGATCGAGATTTCCATTTGCAGTTTCCAGATAAGCGCTTACATTCGCCAGATTGCTCTGCGCTTCCGTATACACAAGCTGTTCGCTCGTGCTGTCTCCTGTATTTAAACTGTTATAGTAAGCTGCCTCTGCTTCCCATAGTTTCCGCTCCGCTTCATTTGTGATACTGCGCTGCGCAGCTACATTATCAGAATACATCTCCAAAAGCTTCTGGTTTTGGTATAAGTTCTGATCGATTGTCTGCATCTGTCCTTTAACTTCAATCAATCCCTTATTATCCGCAGTAACAGCATCATCAGCTGAATCCATCGTAACGGCTTTTATACTGGCAATCCTGCTCTCGTAGTCATTCAGCTTCCGCTCCAAATCATCTGTGCTGAGGTAAGCTATTACATCTCCCTCTTTAACCTCGTCTCCTTTATGTACGGCAAGCTTTTCTACAATGCCTGCCGTTTCACTATAGACTGAATACACTCCCCCATTATTTACATAAATCCCCTGCGTTTCTACATTTACGGGAAGCCTTCCAAAAATAGCCCACGCCAGCGCTCCGGCAATAATAACTCCTGCCCCGAGCAGCGCCATCCAAAAGGAAGGCGGCGTAATAACGATCATCTTATCCAACTGTTCCGGTGACGATAATTTTTCCAAAGAAGACTTTCTAAATATTTCTGCCATTTTTATGTTCCTCCATCAGCCAAATATAACTTTTAGTTTCTTTTTCATAAGATCTAATGATCTTTTTAAAATTACCCTGACATTTCCAGATGAAATATGCATTGCTCCGCCAATCTCTTTCGATGTCATGTTTCCATAATATTTCATTATCACTACTTTTCTGTTCCTCTCCGGCAGCGATAATAAAACTTCGCGCAGTACGATCCGCAGCTCCTGAAGTTCGAGCATATTATCATGGGGCATAACGCCCTCCTGGAGTTCAATCAGGCTGTCAATACTATATGTTTGTTTCCTCTTGCTGCTTTTGTAATAATTTTTCAGCCGATTATAAGCTATCGTATAAAGCCATGTTGAAATAAAACTTTTGTTTGAGTCATATGTATTCAGATTCCTATATGCCGCCAAAAAGACATCGCTTGTCAAATCTTCCGAAATCTGGGCATTGTATGTTTTAAAGTAGATAAAGTTGTATATTTTATCATGATAACTGTTATATATTTCTTCGAAATATTTTTTCTTATCTTCCATCCCTGATACCCCCTGCAAAATGGAACAGCTGCAACATTCAGACCTGCTGTTAAGCCATCACTTAAGCTTTTTATTGAGTTTTAGAAAGTGTACCTTTGCAAACTCGCAAAAATTCCCCAAAATTGCTAATTTAATCATAAAAATTCGTAAAAATTTATTTTAACGGCTTGAAAAATGAAAAAATATGAATTATAATGTATGTGTCTGTCAAGATGTGCCGTAATTTGCAAAGGTACACATATACAAATTATAGACAAAATATGTTTAGGTATCTTTTTCAAATTTTCTCGCCTTTGCATAAAAGGTTCCAACTGGCATTCCACAAGCCTCTGCCGCCTGTTTCAGCGTGATTTTCTTCTTTCTCCACTCGCTATGTACCTGTCGAAAGTTTTTTGGGCATGGCAGTTCTGGTCTGCCAAACTTTACACCCCTTGCCTTTGCTGCCGCAATCCCCTCTGCCTGCCTCTGACGAATGTTTATACGCTCATTCTCCGCAACATAAGAAAGCAGCGCAAGCACAATGTCGCTGATGAACGTCCCTAGCAGGTTCTTCTCCCGCCTTGTGTCCAAGAGTGGCATATCAATCACGACTATATCCGCACCCTTTTCCTTAGTGATGATGCGCCACTGCTCATTCAAATCGGCATAATTGCGTCCCAATCGGTCTATGGACTTCACGAACAGTACCGCACCGCTGTCCAGCTTTTTCAACAATTTCTTATACTGCGGTCGGTTGAAGTCCTTTCCTGATAGCTTGTCGGCAAATATGTTCTTTTCAGGCACTCCCATTTCAAGCAGGGCTATCCTCTGCCTGTCCTCGTTCTGTT
>CANRBP010000048.1 GCA_947628875.1 uncultured Lachnospira sp. | reverse complement strand
ACCGCACTTTATGATAAAAATAAAGTGCGTAAGTTTTAGTTACCGGTAACTTACACACTTTATATTACACTCCCAAACAATAATTCCACTTCCTCATCAGGCGCAAACAATCTAAATTATAACAGCCATACATAGGGCGAACACCTGCTGCATATAATAATATATAATTTATACAGAAAACAGGATGTGACCATCATGGCCCATGAGCTTCCTTTGACAGAATTTGACAGTTTTACGGTCAACCAGGCGCTTCAGATGTTTAAAGCCATGATTCCTTTTTTGGACTACCCGCTTCAGCGCACATTGTCCCTTTTTATCCGGATAAATGAATTATGGCAAACGATGCGGTTTTATAGTTCTCCTAAAAATCTGTCCGTTTTTTCCGCATGCAGCCTTTCTTCGGCGGAGCATTCAAGCCAGACAGTCCATTCTGTCAACGACATACTCCAGAATGACCAGCTGCTTGATACTGTGCTGAAATACTGCCCCGAACAATATGCATCTATGATACGGGGATACAGGCAGTTTTCAAAAATGTCCGAGTTGATGAATGCAATGAACATTATGGATAGTTCAGAGTTTACCATGCCATTTGGAGCAGGCGGCAGTCCTGGAAATTCCTCAAAACCTGGCGGCCCGGTCAATCCGGCCGATCTGCTTGCCGGATTGTTTTCCGACAAAGCGGCGCAGGCAAAACCAGAACCGCAGGCAAAACCGCAGACACAAACAAATCCGCAGACGCAGGCAAAACCACAGGCACAAACAAATCAGCAGACGCAGGCGAAGCAACAAACAGGAAACTCCGCCCCATCTTCCGGAGGCAATTCACAGGAAAAGCAGGACGGCTCCGGTATGGCTGCTTCTGCCCTGCTTAACAGATTTATGAATCCGAAGCAGCAGGAACTCTATAACTCGTATATAACTCAGCTTGACCAGATAGATCTGGAAAAACATACTTAGCATTTTTCCATGCATCTGCGCATATGCTTAATCAACCTGCAAACAAATAACGGAGTGATACCATGCCCGGACTGGATTCAAAAAAGCAACGCCTGATTCAGGAATTTAAAAATTTGTCCGCCGGAAAAAGCAGTGACGAAATCCTGCCGCTGCTCCTCGCCTTCAGCAACAAGGCCAAACAGGAAGGAATCTCATTTACCAAAGATGATCTGCATTTCATAACCGAACAGATTAAAGACGGGCTTTCAGAACGAGAAAAGCAATTATTGCCTGGACTGCTATCATTAATGGAACACCAATGACAAAACGGAAATGTTTTGTCTTGTGGCGGAAAAGGTACATGCCAAGCAGAGCGCCAACAGACCCTCCAACGGCAGCAGCTCCAAGCAGCGTCCGTTCAGAGATCCTGTAACGGTGCTTTATGGCTTTTCGCTTGTCAATCCCATAAAGCGCGAATGCAAGCAGGTTTACCGCACAAAGATATGCCAAAATATACTTTTCCATGAATTACCCTCCTTAAAGCGGAAACGACCTGCAGGCTGCTATTGCAAACCTGCAGGTCGTTTTCATGATATCCAAAGCTACCAGCCGGAATCGAACCGGCGACCTATTGATTACGAATCAATCGCTCTACCGACTGAGCCATGGTAGCATTGACGATCCGGCGCATGTAAAAAGCGCCGCCTAGAACACTATATTACAAACAGCAGAGATTGTCAAGGAAAATTCTATTTATCTCCCCACAATCTCATGCGATTTTAAATTTTTCTATTGTTTTAAGGAAACGCTCCTCTATCTCCTGCGTAAGCCTCTGTATGTATGCAGCATTTTGTGACGGTTCCTCTACGCCTCCATCATAAGGCACAAAGCCTCCTGCCATATGCTCATGACCGCCGCCGTTGCCGATGCCTGAAAGCGCCTCGTTTGTAGCAACGCCTGCATTGTATGAGCAGCTGCTCCGCACAGAAATTTTGATGCCGTTATCTTTAATTGAATATACAACTGTCACGTCAATGACATCTATCATCATTATGAAATCGCATATCGCAGCAATCAGCGGCTCCGGGCAGTTCATGCCCGTATTTGCTATGCCCATCTTCCCGTATATGCGTATGCTGTTTATGGCGCTCGCATAGGCTTTCAGATCGCTGCAGCTCAGCGTGCTTGTATCAAGCGAAGCAAGCAGGTTCTTGTCTCCCAGCTCATACATACGGTAAAACATGTCCAGATCAAGCCTTGAAACACCCCTTGTCAGGTTTGCCGTATCTACTTTCAAGCCGTAAAGCAGAGCTGTTGCAACATTTTTGTCCATAGGTATGCCTGCCTCATAAAAGTAAGACGCAATGATAGCTGAACATGAACCCACATCTGGCCGGATATCCGCATAAATATAAGAAACCTTTTCAAATGTCGGATGATGGTCGATGCACATCACTTCATCGCCGGGCATGTCCATAATGTTAGCATTCCCCTTCTGCGCATCTACAAGTATTATTTCATCATCAGCTGACATCTGGCCAAGCTCATCATATTCTACTATATCTATGCCAAGCAGGCTGACCATCTTGTTAAAGCTCCCCCTATCCACCTTCCCCTTGTAACATATAGTTGCATCTATCCCTCTCTCTGCCAGCAAGTACTGCAATCCATAGGCACTCGCAATGGCATCAGGATCCGGAAAATTATGTGTTTGAACATAGACATGCTTATGCCTGATGTTCGCTGTCATTTGTTCTAAATGCGCCATCTTCGTCTCCATTTCTTTATGCTAAAAGCTTTATGCTCAAAGCCTTATGCTCAAAGCCTTATGCTTCAAGCTTTATGCTAAAAGCCTGCTAAGATAAAATAACCAGTATCCCTAAATCAATGTTTTCATTATATCATGCATATATGCAATGTTGCAATCTTTTTGCATTTTATCTGCGGCAAAAGCTGCATTCCCCATCTCCGCACTGTCCGCACTTTTATGCATACTATAAACATATATAACAAAAGGAGCCCTGTTATGAATGCAATTCTTTCTTTGAAAAATGTTTGTTATTCTTACCACACGGCAGATGGCGAAACAGAGGCGCTGAAAGATATCAATTTTTCCGTGTCACCCGGCAGTTTTACAGCTGTTGTCGGGGCTTCCGGATGCGGAAAATCAACTATGCTTTCGCTTATTGCCGGCCTGATTGCCCCATCTTCGGGTGAAATATATTTTAACGGCGTTCCTGCCAGCCAGTCCAATATGCATATCGGCTATATGCTGCAGAGGGATAATCTTTTTGAGTGGCGCTCAGTTTACAGGAATGTCCTTCTGGGTCTCGAAACTCAAAAAAAATGCACGCCTGAAAAACTGGAACTCGTGGATCATATGCTGGGAGCATACGGCCTCGCACCTTTTAAAAACGCTCGGCCTTCTCAGCTTTCCGGCGGCATGCGCCAGCGCGCTGCCCTGATACGGACGCTGGCTCTTGAGCCTGATATACTGCTGCTTGATGAACCTTTTTCTGCCCTTGATTACCAGACGCGCCTGGAAGTCAGTGACGATATTGCGCGTATCCTCAAAGAACAGGATAAGACAGCCATACTGGTAACGCACGATATCTCCGAGGCCATAGCAATGGGCGATCAGGTCATCATTTTAAGCACGCGTCCGGGGCGTGTCCGTGATATTGTCAACATCAGGCTGACAGTTCCCGGAAAAGAACGCACGCCGTTCAACTCACGCAGCGCGCCGGAATTTTCATCATATTTTAATAAAATTTGGAAGGAGCTTGCACAATGAGCGAAGAACAATCTCAATTTTTACGCCGTCAAAAGTGTTATAAAACTGCTGTCACGCTGGTGCGCGCGCTAATTTTTTTCGGCTTTGCGGCACTCTGGGAAATTGCGGCACAGCTTGACTGGATAAATGCATTTATTTTCAGTTCGCCTTCAAGGATTGCACGCACCTTCCTTGATATGCTGAATGACGGAAGCATTTTTAACCATATCAGCATCACGCTGGGCGAAACATTACTCAGTTTTGTGCTGATCCTTGTATTCGGCATCGGCATTGCGCTCATGCTTTGGCTGTGCGGGCCGCTGTCTGATGTACTCGAGCCTTATTTTGTCATACTCAACAGCCTGCCAAAATCTGCCCTTGCGCCTATGCTTATCGTGTGGCTCGGCAACAATGCAAAGGCGATTATTGTTACGGCCGTTTCCGTTGCGATTTTCGGAACCGTCCTAAACATATATACAAGCTTTACAGGCACCGACCCCGACAAAATCAAGCTCATGCGCACGCTTGGCGCGCGCCGTCTCCAGATTCTCACCAAACTTGTGCTTCCGGCGTCCATAAACACTATCATCAGCAATATGAAGGTGAATATCGGATTATGCCTGGTCGGCGTGATCATCGGCGAATTTCTGGCTGCAAAGTCAGGCCTTGGCTATCTTATCATTTACGGGAGCCAGGTATTTAAAATGGACTGGGTCGCTATGTCCATTGTCATACTGTGCCTGATGTCCATGCTGCTGTTCAAGCTGACTGATATAGTCCAGCGCCTTGTGATGCGCATCTTTTGAACCTTTATTCAGCCTTAAACGCAAACCAAGGCTGGAAATTTTTCCTTTTATCTATTATACTACAATCCAGGGCGTCTCTTTGGCGCCCTGACTGCACAAACCTATGGAGGTTTTTATGATTTCAGTAAATATACAGGATACAAAAAATTTTATGTCGCACCTGCTTGCCAAAGATACTTTTGACCGTTTTTACCTGTCTGAGGCGTTCCTGGCAACCGCCAACAGCTACACGATTGACGGACGCATCAACCGCGCCTTTTATTCCCCAGATGAAACTGAAGCTCTGGAAGGACAGAAATATTCTCTCTGGCAGGCCATACGTCCTACATGCTACAGCCTCATCCGCGGCAGCCGCGTCCCTTCCGCGCTGAAGTTTATTTTTGTCATGCCTGACGCAGATGTCGCCAGGCTGCTTGAATCCAACGATCTGCCATTTTCCGCTGATGATATTGACGGCCTGTTTGTAAACATCAGGTACTCAGACGGCTGCGTGAACCTTACGACAGGCACATCAATGCGCCTTTTTACGCTGGACAAGTCGCTTGAACACTGTTTTGACAGGGAGATATCATCATTTCTTACACAAGCTGGCATTGATTTTGAAGAAATTTAACAGCCGCGTCAAAACCGATTTTATGAAATTTTAATAATCATCGCAAATGCTGATTTTAAGGCGTTCGCAAGGCTTTTTGTTAGCACTCATTTCATATGAGTGCTAATTTTTTCTTGACTTATCCCATATAGTGTACTAAATTATTTATCAGGATCTAAAACCATTTAAATTTTAAATAAAAAGGGGTAATTCATTATGGCAAGTGAACATGGAAATTTATCAATCAACAGCCAGAACATTTTTCCTATTATCAAGAAGTGGATGTATTCAGACCACGATATTTTTTACAGGGAATTGATTTCAAACGGCTGTGATGCTATCACCAAACTGAAAAAGCTGGATATGATCGGCGAGTATGAGGCGCCGGAGGATATTGACTTCCACTTGAATGTCAACGTAAGTGCCGAAAATAAATACATTAAGATTACGGATAACGGCATCGGCATGACAAAGGAAGAAGTCGGAGAATATATCAACCAGATCGCATTTTCCGGCGCGGAGGCATTCCTTGAGAAATATAAGGACAAGACAAACGAGGATCAGATTATAGGCCATTTCGGACTTGGCTTTTATTCCGCTTTCATGGTTGCAGACAAGGTTACTATCGACACGCTTTCATGGCAGAATGGCGCCGAGGCCGTACACTGGGAATGTGACGGCGGCACAGAATATTCCATGAGCACGAGCAGCCGCGATACAGTAGGAACAGAGATAACGCTCTATCTGAATGAGGAGAGTTATGAGTTTGCCAATGAGTACAAGGCGCGTGAGGTTATTGAGAAGTATTGCTCATTTATGCCAGTTCCTATCTACCTTGAAAATGATGATCTCGGCCAGCAGACGGAGGAGATTCCGGAGGAAGAAGTTACCGATAAGGATACCGTACTCGATACTTTTGTGAAGGACGCTGTTGTTGAGGAGGAAGAACAGGAGGACGGCACCAAAAAGACTGTCGAAAAAGTGCCGGCCAAAAAGATGGCTAAGATCGTAAAGCGCCCTGTCGCTTTAAATGATATCCATCCGCTCTGGACAAAGCATCCAAATGAATGTACTGAGGAAAATTATAAAGAATTTTACCGCACGGTATTCCGCGATTATAAGGAGCCTCTGTTCTGGATACACCTTAATATGGACTATCCGTTTAATTTAAAGGGCATTCTCTACTTCCCTAAAATTAATATGGAGTACGAGACTATCGAAGGCACGATTAAGCTTTACAACAACCAGGTATTTGTTGCGGACAATATAAAAGAAGTCATTCCGGAGTTTTTGCTTTTGCTTAAAGGCGTGATCGACTGTCCTGATCTGCCGCTGAACGTATCAAGAAGCGCTCTGCAAAATGACGGTTTTGTCAAAAAAATTTCCGAGTATATCACAAAGAAGGTTGGCGATAAGCTGTCCGGCATGTGCAAGACTGACAAAGAAAATTATGAGAAATACTGGGACGATATCAGTCCGTTTATCAAGTTCGGCTGCTTAAAAGATGAAAAGTTTTACGAGAAGATGCACGATTATCTGCTGTTCAAAAATATTGACGGCAAATACCTGACTTTACAGGAGTGCCTTGATGAAAACAAAGAGCACCATGAGAATACCATTTTTTATGTGACAGATGAAACGGAGCAGAGCCAGTATATCAATATGTTTAAGGAGGAAGGCATAGATGCCGTGATCCTGAGCCATAATATTGACCAGCCGTTTATCACGCACCTTGAAAGCAAGACTGAAAACCTGAAATTTGCGCGTATTGATGCAGATTTATCAGACAGCTTCAAGGAGGAGACAAGCGAGGACGACCTTAAAGAAACTACTGAGTCATTGTCAGCGCTGTTTAAGAAAGCGCTCAACAATGACAAGCTCAATGTACGGGTCGAAAAGCTCAAAAACGCATCAATTTCTGCCATGATTACAATTTCCGAGCAGGACAGGCGCATGCAGGATATGATGAAGATGTACAACATGTATGGAATGGATCCGTCCATGTTCGGCGAAAACGGGCAGACGCTCGTCCTCAACATAAATAACAGCCTTGTACAGTATGTGCTCGGCCATCAGGACGGAGAAAATACAAATATGCTCTGCGAACAGCTGTACGACCTTGCGCTGCTCTCACATGCGCCTTTAAAACCTGAGCAGATGACTAACTTTATCACGCGAAGCAATAAAATTATGGAATTACTTGCTAAATAGTAAATTTTGGCGTATGATATTATATTAAAGAGGCGGCACTAAGACGAAGTTTCGGCTTGGTGCCGTTTTAACATGTGTTTGCGAGGTTTATTATTTATGTCAGCTTACCGAAACGATTTTGATAATGATACAGAAGATGACGGTATTGAATTTTTAGAGGATTCATACGATGAGGACTGGCTGAAATACGATCTTGACGATGATGAAAAACCGTATGATGATGTTTCCATGACTCACCAGCCTGAACGCCGGCAATCAGACAGCAAAAGTTTTAACAAGAGCGTTATCAGCAATCTGAGCAAAAACGATGGCTATAGCCAAACCGGGAAAAAATCTCATGCATTGACTTCAAACGCAGTGCTTTCCGAATTTTTCAGCTATGTAAAAATCGTGCTGATTGCGATTGCGGTTGCATTTTTTTCCACTCAGTTTATCATTGTAAACGCGCAGGTGCCTACGGGTTCCATGCAGAATACCATTATGGTCGGCGACCGGCTGATAGGTTTCCGGCTGGCTTACACGTTTGACCCTCCGCAGCGTGGCGATATCATAATATTCAAGTACCCTGACAATGAAAAGGAAAAATATGTAAAACGCGTCATTGGGACGCCAGGCGATGTCGTGCAGATAACCCACGGCCAGGTATTTGTCAACGGCGAACAGCTTTATGAGCCTTATCTTGCAGAACCTATGAATGATAATGAAGAAGATGAAATCTATATAGTTCCAAGCGGACATTACTTTGTCATGGGCGACAACCGCAATAATTCCCATGATTCCAGGCGATGGAACAATACGTATGTTGCGCGCAACAAGATACTGGCCAAGGTCATTTTCCGATACTACAGCGGAAGCTCAAAAAATTACAGCTTTAAGCTTTATAATTAGATTAATCATAAATGAATAAATGCAGCCAGGGCTGCCCATAATAAGAATGTCTTTATAATATGCCGGTTATCCAGGCATAATAAGGGCATTCTGTTTTTTTTGCATGCCTGTGCCAGCGCTGCCGCACAGGCATGCTTGCAGGATAATGCCCTTGAAAAAGTCCAGACAGCGCAGAAATGAGGTATGAATATGACTGATTTAGGATGTAATGTAATCTCCTGCACGCACAATGACGACTGCCGCTGCTGCCTGAGCGGAATCCATGTCCAGGGCAGTACAGCATGCAAATGTGACGACACCTGCTGCGGCAGCTACTACAACGCCGACCGCGACGGCGGCCGCAATGCGAACCAGACGCCGCACGAAAATTCCAACATTACATGCGATGCATACAACTGTATCCACAACAACGACAAACTCTGCTATGCGGACCATATCGACATTTCCGGCATCCATGCCACAAATGCATCCGATACTGTCTGTGCAGCTTTTAAGTGCAGGTAAGTTTTATGCCTGCACCCGTAAAATTATTTGTCCGGATTAAGGACGACCTGATGACTGCGGCAGGCCTGATTTTTGTCTGCTATAGAATAGCCTGCCTCAATCACGGCAAATCGCAATTCTGATATGTTTAATTCAGATGCCATTTATAGGGGTTTCCGCATTTTGTATTTTGCATGTGCCAAAAGCACTTATCGCAAAATGCGATATGGTGATTGTGCACAAAATGGCATCTGGAAAACTGGTTTTCCGAGTGCCATTTCTGTGCACAATGGCAATGCTGCCATAGCAGCATGCCCTTTTGGCACATACAAAATACAAAATGCGGAAACCCAAGGCAATTTATTATTGCCATACTCATATACTTGTGTTATAGTATAGATATGCAGATATGGTTCATCGGTAGAATGCTGGCTTCCCAAGCCGGAGAGGCGGGTTCGATTCCCGTTATCTGCTTATCCTTACTATAGGATTTGATTATTGCGAAAAACGGGACTGCGCGCTGGATACCCAGCGCGCAGTCCTGTTTTTTATGCACTAATTCGCTTTTTCCGGCGCAAATTAAATATGCTCTGCCTGAGATTATACCCTTGACAGATATTCGCCGGTACGCGTGTCAATCTTAATCGTGTCGCCCTCATTTACAAACAGCGGAACCATGATCCTTGCGCCTGTCTCAAGCACTGCCGGCTTTGTCGCGCCAGTAGCTGTATCGCCCTTTACGCCAGGCTCCGACTCAGTAATCTGTAACTCCACAAAAAGAGGCGGCTCAATTGCAAAAACCTTACCCTGATGAGAACACAACTTGACCATCTCATTCTCTTTCACAAATTTGAGCGAATCGCCGACATCTTCAGCGGACAATGCAATCTGCTCATAGTTTTCTGTATCCATGAAATTGTAAAGATCTCCGTCTGAATACAGATACTGGTACTCTTTTCTATCAATGTGCGCCAGCTCAAGTTTCTCTGTCGGCCTGAATGTCTTCTCGACTACACCGCCGCTCACAATATTCTTCATCTTTGTCCTGACAAATGCAGCTCCCTTGCCAGGTTTTACATGCTGGAACTCAATAATCTGCCAAATACCGTTATCCATTTGAACTGTAATGCCGTTCTTAAAATCTCCTGCGCTTACCATTCTTTGGTATACCTCCTATAAATAATCAATAACTGTATCCATTCTATAATAAATGCCGCCATTTGGCAACATTTTTTTGCTGAACAATGTATGACATGCCTAACCTTATGATTTTCTGCCATGCCATAATGACAATACAGCCTCCATTGCATACAGATAGCCATTCAATCCGAGTCCGACCACCTGACCGTCACACGCCGGAGCCGTCACCGATACATGGCGAAATTCCTCGCGCTTATGGACATTAGATATATGCACTTCTATCTTTGGCATGGACTCCACAGATGCGAGCGCGTCACGCAAAGCATAGCTGTAATGCGTAAATGCCCCCGGATTAATGACGATACCCGCTATTTTGTCAAAATATGCCTGTTGTATCTTGTCTATCAGCGCGCCTTCATAATTTGATTGGAAAACTTCCGCTTCCACGCCCAGCGATGCCGCTTTTTCCTTAATCATGCCAACCAGCGTCTCATAATCGGCTGTGCCGTATATTCCTTTTTCCCGAATGCCCAAAAAATTAATATTGGGGCCGTTTAATACCAGTATTTTTTTCATATATACCCATTCTTTCCGCATCCAGCAATCCGGCTTTCTGTATTTACCGAAAAGCTCCTGCAACATTTTTATACATCTGTTCAAAAGTACATCTGTCCGTATTCAGGATAATATCTGCTGTTTCACGATATATTCCCTCTCTGGCAGCCATAAGATCCCTGATTTTTTCTCTTAGTCCTCCGCCTGCCAGCAGAGGCCTTGTATTATCCGAGGACAGCCGCCTCACAAGCTCATCTTGCGATGTTTCCAGATATACAACATATCCAAGCTGTCCCAGCAGGCTCCTGTTTTCTTCACGCACAGGCAGTCCGCCGCCTGCGGCTATCACCATGCCGTCCGGCGACTCGCACAGTTCTCTGAGCGCCTGCGTCTCCATATCCCTGAAGCACATTTCTCCCTGCGCCGCAAATATTTCTTTGACTGTGCAGCCCTGTTTATTTTCAATATATGCGTCCGTATCGCAAAATTCCATTTTGCATCTGTCAGCAAGCCATCTTCCAAACGTGGTTTTGCCGCTTCCCATAAATCCGATTAAAATCAGATTTTTCTTTTTTTCTTTTTTTTCTTTACTCTCCAACTATACCCAGCTCCTTTTTCATCCTGCCGTATACTTCTCTGACAGCGGACTCCTCCACCTGTATGCCGTTCCAGAGTTCAAATGCAGCAACTCCCTGGTACAGCAGCATCTTTAAGCCGTTATAAGCCGGTTT
>CANRBP010000047.1 GCA_947628875.1 uncultured Lachnospira sp. | reverse complement strand
CCCGAAAGGCTCCTGGCGGGTTTACCGTGCGCGCAGGACTGCCGGAACGGTTTATTTCTGTGATAAAAGGAGAACACTTATGGGAACCTGGAATTCCAGAGGCCTTAGAGGCTCTACATTAGAAGATTTGATTAATATAAGCAACGAAAAGTACCAGCAGGACCGTCTCGGACTGATACAGAAAATTCCAACGCCTATCAAGCCGATTAACATCGATCAGCAGACACGGCATATAACGCTGGCCTATTTTGAACAGAAAAGCACTGTGGATTATATCGGGGTTATCCAGGGAATCCCGGTATGTTTTGATGCCAAAGAATCAAAAGCTGACACATACCCGCTTCAGAATATCCATGAGCATCAGATACATTTTATGGAGGATTTTGAACAGCAGCAGGGCGTATCATTTATTATTTTATATTTTTCAAACCGTGATGAGTTTTATTATATACCGTTTTGTGATATAATCAGATTCTGGAAGCGGAGCCAGCTTGGCGGCCGGAAAAGCTTTACATATGAAGAGGTGGACAAGGCTTATCAGATACATGCATCAAGGGGCGTTCTTGTACATTATCTCGAAGCGCTTAAAAGGGATATAATGCAGAGGACAGAAGGATAAATTTATGAGAGGGAAAGGCAGGGTTTTATCATATGGAAAAAAATATTATTGAAAAGTATGAACTGATTGACGGACATATCGTGATCGACAATAATTTTTCGATCATCACGGCCAGCGAGGAAGTTTACCGTTTTATCGGCGTTTCACTGGCATTTTCCATCATTGAGATAATACACCAGGTAGATTTGGATGATTTTATGGATGTTGCAACAAACCTGAAAGATGGCGCAAGCAAGGACATGGTTATCCGCATGAAGCGTTCCGACAATTCCTACCGCTGGATGCTTGTGCATCTGACGCGATTTAAGCATATCTGCGGAGAAACATCTTTTGAATACATTGAAATGTATGTGTCAGATATTATCGCACTGCAGCGCCAGAACAGCGTTCTGCAGAACGCGCTGCAGAATTTCCGTCATCTGCTCGCGATGGAGAACGAACTGTTTTTTACATATGATTATGAGACGAATATTTACCAGATCAACAATTTTATTGATAATGAGATCTGCAACATTGTAGATATGGATATGGATGAGCTGGAAGAAGTAATCTTAAAGGATCATTTTGTGACCGAAGATACAGAGGACGAGTTTATCGCTTATTGCAAAGATATTAAAGAAGGAGTCGTTTCCCACAGCCATACGTTTAAGACAAACTTTATAACCAAGAAAGCCGAATATGACATGGTAGAGTTTAAAAGCTCTACGATTTACGATAAAAACAAGCCGAGCAAGGCAGTCGGCAGCATCCGCAATCTGTCGCAGTCGGCTTACAATTATGGAAGCGTCAGCACGCTGAAGCACAATGACCAGGATACGTTTGCATCATATGCGGAAGTCGAGTATTTCTGCCAAAATAATATCCTGTATAATCCTAAATGCGAATTTACGCTGATACTGATGGAGATAGACGACTGGATGCAGTATGTTGACGAGCTTGGGCAGGAGGAAGCGGAGCGCATATATATGACTGCTTTGCAGACGACCAGGCATTTGCTCGGCTATCGCGGCACAGTCTGCGAAATAAAGAAAAACCTTATCTGTATTGCGATCCGCGATATCAATAAGGAAGTGTATCTGCGCTCGTTTATTGAATCGCTGCGCAACCAGATCGCATGGAAAATCAGGCTTATGAATTCAAAGATCCATGCAACTTTCTCAATCGGCATTGCAAGGTATCCGCAGAACGGCACTGACCTGAAGATAGTTCACCGCAAGCTCGTGCGTGCGCTTGAGATCGCACATGAGCGCGGCGCAAACCGCTATATAATATACCGTGAGCATCTGCATGGCGAAATAAAATAACATCTGATAAAACATATAATCCAGCATATGATGCTGGATTATTACAGCATATGATGCTGGATTATTAAAAGTTGACAAGCCAGCAGGCATACGGTATAATTTCAATACTTTATTACGATAAAGCGAGAAAATGGAAGCACCGGGAAAGGGAAAAATAACATGAAAAATGATCTGCTGCATACGCCGGAGGGAGTGCGCGATATATACAACGGCGAGTGTGCAAGAAAGACTGTGCTTGAAAACAGGCTTCGCGATGTCTGCGCGCTGTACGGATATAACGATATACAGACGCCGACTTTTGAATTTTTTGATGTTTTCAACAAGGAACGCGGCAGTGTCCCGTCCAACCAGATGTTTAAACTGTTTGACCGCTACGGCAATACGCTCGTGCTGCGTCCGGATATGACGCCGGCGATCGCGCGCGCTGCGGCAAAGTATTTTTCTGAACATGTACTGCCGTTAAAGCTGTGCTATGCCGGCAATACGTTTATCAATAACCACAAGGCATATCAGGGGCGCCTCAAAGAAAATACCATGATAGGAGCCGAGCTTATCGGTGATTCTTCCGTTGATGCGGATTTTGAGATTATATCCATGGTCATAGACTGCATGAAAAACGCAGGACTGCATGAATTTCAGGTTGAGGTCGGTAACGTGCGCTTTTTCCGCGGACTGCTTGCTCAGGCCGGTATTTCAGGCGATGACGAGGAAATGCTGGTTTCGCTTATACAAAATAAAAATTATTTCGGGGTCGAGGAGTTGCTTGATTCTTTGAAGATCGACAGGCATATAGCGGACGTGCTGCTTGAGCTTCCGCAGCTGTTTGGTTCGGTTGATGTGCTTGACAAAGCGCGCAGGCTGACAGACTGCGCAGACAGCCTTGCGGCCGTTGACCGCCTTTATGAGCTTTATGAGCTGCTAAAGGTGACTGGATCGGACAGATATATAACATTTGATCTGGGTACATTGAGCAAGCATACTTATTATACGGGAATTGTATTCCATGCATATACATTTGGCACCGGGGAGCCGGTTGCGCAGGGCGGCCGGTATGACAGGCTTATAGGGCAGTTTGGCAGGGAAAAGGCATCAATCGGCTTTTCTGTCACGGTTGACCGCCTGATGGCGGCAATCGGCCGGCAGGGAATCGATATTCCGTTAGATGTGCGCGGCACGCTCCTTGTATATCCGCAGAACATGCTCAATAAGGCTGTTGCGGCGGCTGACAGGATGCGCAAGACTGACGTGCCTGTCTGCATGATAGCAAGCAGGCCGGAGAAAACAAAGGAGCAATATCTTGAATATGCAGCGAACGCACAGCTTGAACAGGCTGTTTTCATGCAGGAAAATACAGATGCTGTAACAGTGCTGTCTGCACGTACCGGCAAGGAGCGGCAAATGTCACTGGAAGATCTGTTGGGAGGTGATCACGCATGAGGTATATAACGATCGCGCTGTCAAAAGGGCGCCTGGCAAAAAAGGCACTGAAAATGTTTGAGCAGGTCGGCATCACATGTGATGAGATGAAAGATGAGCAGACGCGTAAACTGATATTTGTTAATGAAGAATTGAAATTTAAATTTTTCCTGGCAAAGCCGTCAGATGTTCCTACTTATGTTGAATATGGCGCAGCTGATATCGGTATTGTCGGCAAGGATACATTGCTTGAGGAAGGGCGGAAACTCTATGAGGTGCTGGATCTGAAAACAGGCAGCTGCAGGATGTGCGTATGCGGGCCTGACGCTGCCCGGGAAAAATTAAAGCATCATGAGCTGATACGCGTTGCCTCAAAATATCCAAACATTGCAAAGGATTATTTCTATAATAAAAAACATCAGACAGTTGAGATAATTAAACTGAATGGTTCTGTTGAATTAGCCCCGATCGTGGGACTTGCCGAGGTAATAGTTGATATTGTTGAGACTGGCGCAACGCTGCGCGAAAACGGATTGGAAGTTCTTGAGGAGGTTTGCCCGCTTTCCGCGCGCATGGTAGTAAACCAGGTCAGCATGAAGATGGAAAATGAGCGCATAAGCCAGCTGATCTCAGATCTGCGCCGCATTTTGAAGGAACAGCCGGATAAGATGTGATAAATGAAAGGGAGGCTTAAAAACGATGAGGACGATTAAACTGACGGCAGAAAGCAAATGCAACATATTAGAGAATTTGCTGAAGCGCAGTCCAAACAGCTACAGCCAGTATGAGGAAGCAGTCAGCAGCATTTTAAATGATGTCCGCAGCCGCGGTGATGCGGCGCTTTTTGAATATACGCAGAAATTTGATAAAGCAGCTGTAAATGCAGGCAATATTGTTGTGACGCAGGAAGAGATAGATGAAGCTTACAGGCAGGTGGACGGCAGCCTGCTTGAAGTCATACGGAAGGCGCTTGCCAATATCCGTGAATACCATGAGAAACAAAAGCAATACAGCTGGTTTGATGCAAAACCAGATGGGACGCTTGTTGGACAGAAGGTTACGGCACTCTCTCGCGTAGGCGTGTATGTGCCAGGCGGTAAGGCCGCTTACCCGTCTTCCGTACTGATGAATGTTATCCCTGCCAAAGTTGCCGGCGTTGATCAGGTGATCATGTGTACGCCTCCTGACAGCAGCGGAAAGGTATATCCGACAACTCTTGTCGCCGCGCATGAGGCTGGCGTTGACTGTATCTATAAGGCAGGCGGCGCACAGGCTGTAGCGGCAATGGCATTTGGAACTGAGTCCGTCCCTAAGGTTGACAAGATCGTAGGACCTGGCAATATTTATGTTGCTCTGGCAAAAAAGGCTGTATTTGGCTATGTCAGCATTGATTCCGTGGCAGGGCCAAGCGAAATCATGGTTATTGCCGATGATACGGCCAATCCGCGCTATGTGGCTGCAGACATGCTTTCGCAGGCAGAGCATGATGAACTGGCATCAGCCATACTTGTGACAACGAGCGAGATGCTCGCGCAGCAGGTGTCAGCAGAGATTGATGTATTCCTCGAACAGCTGTCGCGCAGGGATATTATCAGGAAATCACTTGACAGCTACGGCTATATTCTGGTCGCCGGTTCTATGCAGGAGGCAATAGAGGTGGCTAATGACATTGCCTCGGAGCATCTTGAGATACTTACAAAAAATCCGTTTGACGTGATGACGCGTATCAAGAATGCCGGCGCTATCTTTTTGGGAGAATACAGCTCGGAGCCGCTGGGCGATTATTTTGCAGGACCGAACCATGTGCTTCCGACAAACGGGACGGCCAAGTTTTTCTCGCCGCTCGGCGTGGACGATTTTATTAAAAAATCAAGCATCATATCATATTCCAGGGAGGCGCTGGAGGCGATACATCTGGATATTGAAAAGTTTGCATCGGCAGAGAGCCTGACGGCGCACGCAAATTCAATTCATGTGCGCTTTGAGAAGCAGGACTGAGCCTAAGACAGATGGAGTTTAGCGTGAAATAAAAAATAAATTTTCACGCGGCAGTTATGCGCAAAATGCAGCGCAGGAATGAGAATCATTATGGGACATAATAACAAATATATGCAAAATAAGACTGCGGCGGCGTCTGTCCGCTCGGCAGATATAAGCAGGAAGACGTCAGAGACTGACATACAGCTCTCGCTTGTGCTTGACGGAAACGGAACAAGCGAGGTGGATACAGGCATAGGTTTTTTTGACCATATGCTGTCAAGCTTTGCGAGGCATGGCTTGTTTGACCTGTTTGTACAGGCAAAAGGCGATCTTCTGGTAGACTGCCATCATACGATTGAAGATGTGGGGATCGTGCTCGGAGAAGCCATCAGGACTGCGCTGGGCGACAAGAAAGGCATCCGCCGTTACGGAGACATTATCCTGCCGATGGATGAGGCGCTTATAATGTGTGCGATAGACCTTTCAGGACGGCCGTATTTGGTATTTGACGGTAAATTTACCTCATACAGGGTAGGATATTTTGATACGCAGATGGTAAAGGAATTTTTTTATGCGGTTTCCTACAGTGCAGGCATGAATCTGCACCTGAGGCAGATGAGCGGCGAAAATGACCACCATATCATTGAGGGCATGTTTAAGGCATTTGCAAAGGCACTGGACGAAGCTATACAGCAAGATCCGAGGGTGCAGGATGTCCTTTCTACCAAGGGCGCGCTGTAACTGCGGTAAAATGCTATGCAGAAAGGCAGGATTTTTTCAGATGAGGTTATATCCGGCGATAGATATTAAGGACGGACAGTGTGTCCGCCTGAAAAAAGGACTTTTTAATGAAGTGACGGTGTACTCTGATGCGCCGCAGGAAATTGCAAAGCAGTTTGAAGAGGACGGTGCGCATTTTATACATACAGTGGATTTGGACGGCGCGCAGAGAGGGCGTTCTGTAAATGCGGACGTGATACGGCGGATAGCAGATGCTGTATCGATCCCGATTCAGCTCGGGGGCGGCATACGGACGCTGGACAACATACAGGAAGCACTGGATCTTGGCGTTTACAGGGTGATCATCGGCACGAAGGCCGTTGAAGATTCAGAATTTATCAGGGCGGCTGTCAAACGCTTCGGCGCCGAACATATTGTTGCAGGCGTAGATGCAAAGGACGGATTTGTTGCCGTGCAGGGTTGGGAAAAACTGAGCAGCCGCACGGCGCTGTCAATGGCGCTGTCAATGAAAGAAATGGGAGTCAGGACTATTGTTTACACTGACATTTTAAAGGACGGCATGCTGTCCGGGCCAAATGTGGAACAGACACGGCTGCTGTCGGAGCAGACGGGACTTGACATTATCGCTTCGGGAGGCATGTCATGCATGCAGGATCTGGAAGATGTATGCGCGGCTGGCATTCACGGTGCAATCATTGGAAAAGCCCTGTATGAGAAAAAGATTATATTAAAGGAAGCTGTTGCGAGATTTGAAGCCTGAAACTGGAAGCAGATGAAGGCTGTCCATAAGACGCAGCATGGAGGCAAAATATGTCATATAAAAAACTGATACCTGTGATTTATTTAAAGGAGTCATGCGCTTATGCAGACAGGGCGTTATCAAGGCGGCTGTACGACAATGGCGCGGTTGCGGATCCGGTTACGGCAGCGGTGCGTTTCAGCGAACAGGGTGCTGACGAATTAATGATCATAGACATGTCGGAAACGGAATCCGGCCATGAGGATGCTGTCAGCATTCTTCGCCGTATTACAAAGTCCATTGATACGCCTGTGCTGGCCGGAGGCAATATACGCAGGACGGAAGATGTCAAAAAATACCTGTATGCCGGGGCAAAAACGGCTCTGCTCTCAGACGCGCAGGAATCCAACATGATGATGATGAAAGAAGTGGCAGACCGCTTTGGACGCAGCAAGCTGGGATTATACTACAGGGGCGTTGAGCCTGATGCCGTGCGAATGGCTAAAGATAATGGTCTTTCTGTAATATTTGTGTCAAATGAAGCAGAATATACGGATATTTCAGAGGATTTTGCAGGAATACCTGCAATTATTGAAACTTCCGGTGATATGAAAGACGTGCTTGCGTCAGAGGGATCATATGGCGTTACAGGTGACTGTTTCACGGATTGTTCTTTTGACTTTATGCGGTTTAAATCTGAGCTTTCCAGGGAAGGTTTTTCGCTGAATAAATTTGAGAGCGCAATACCGTTTTCAGAATTTAAGCTTAACAGTGACGGATTGATTCCGGTCGTAGTGCAGGATTACAAAACAGATGAAGTGCTTATGCTTGCCTATATGAATGAGGAAGCTTTCCGGCAGACGATTGAAACCGGAAAAATGACATATTATAGCCGAAGCCGTAAGGAATTATGGGTAAAAGGCGCCACATCAGGGCATTACCAGTATGTGCGCTCCATCGCGGCTGATTGCGACCAGGACACGCTGCTGGCCAAAGTAAGGCAGGTAGGTGCTGCATGCCATACCGGAAACCGCAGCTGCTTTTACCGCAATCTTGTGGAAACAGAATATGCACAGACAAACCCTCTGAAAGTGTTCAACCAGGTAATGAATGTTATAGAGGACAGGAAAATAAATCCAAAAGAGGGTTCATATACCAATTATCTGTTTGAAAAAGGAATTGATAAAATCCTGAAAAAATGCGGAGAGGAAGCGGCGGAGATTATCATTGCCGCAAAAAATCCTGATCCGGAGGAGATTAAATACGAAATTTCAGATTTTCTTTATCATGTAATGGTTTTGATGTCGCTTAAAGGCGTCACCTGGGAAGATATCGTCAAAGAGCTGGCAAACCGCTGACATGCTGCTTGAAATGGAGGCTGGGCGCAGATGGAAGTGCAATATGTTATCACGCGTTTTCCTGATTTAAAAGATGTTATTGTTTTTGCGCGTTTTGATGACGGAAAATGCGTTGGACTGGAAACGCAGCGTCAGGATTCTATGCTTGGAAATATTTATGTTGGGCGTGTCGAAAATGTTGTAAAAAACCTGAACTGCGCATTTATTGAAGTGCAAAAGGGGGTAAGGTGCTATTACTCTATTCCGCGGGAACGCCGGCATCTGTTTCTGAATCCAAAAAATAACGAAGCTGTCAATAATGGCGATCTTATGCTCGTGCAGGTGAGCCGGGAAGCTGCCAAGACCAAGCCGGCCACTGCCACATGCCAGCTGTCGCTTGCTGATAAGTATATTGTCCTGTCTTCTGATGTCCAGGGCGTCCATATATCGGAAAAAAACAGGAAAAATGAAAAGTGTGCGTCATTCAGGCAGAAGCTTCTTAAAACATTTTTGCTCAACGCCTTTGATGATGCATGCGCTGATGGATTTAACGGGGGCATACAGCGGCAAAATCTTAGCGAAAGCCAGTACCGGCTTGGCTCTTACGGTTTTATTATCCGCACAAATGCTGCTCTTGCAAATGAGGAAGAATTGCTTGAACAGGCGCGGAGGCTGGTAAGACAGTTTTTTGAGATACTTAAAAAGGCGATGTATGGCAGCGCTTTTTCGTGCGTGCATACAGCTGAGGCGGCTTATCTTGGCAGCTTGAAATCAGTTTCTGCGTGCCAGCTTAGGGAGATTGTAACAGACCTGCCAGATGCCTGCCGATACATGTCGCAGCATCTTCCCGATGCTGACAAAAACAAGATCAGGCTGTATGATGACAGCCTCCTGCCTTTGCATAAGCTGTATGACATTGGGCGGGAGCTGGATGAAGCCTTAAAAAAAAGAGTATGGCTCAAATGCGGCGGATATTTGGTTATTGAACAGACAGAAGCGCTCACTGTCATTGATGTCAATTCAGGGAAATGTGTTTCAAAAAAGCAGGGCAGCGAGGCTAAGGAAAACACGGCAAAGACCGTCAATATGGACGCTGCCTGCGAAATTGCGCGTCAGCTGCGTTTGCGCAACCTTTCCGGGATTATCCTTGTTGATTTTATAAATATGGGACAGGAACAGAATGTCACGGAACTGATGTCCTTCCTTAAAGGCTTATTGAAGCAGGATCCGGGAGAGGCTGCAGTTGTGGATATAACAAAGCTGGGACTGGTCGAACTGACCCGCAAACGAAG
This sequence comes from uncultured Lachnospira sp., assembly GCA_947628875.1. Lineage (GTDB taxonomy): Bacteria > Bacillota > Clostridia > Lachnospirales > Lachnospiraceae > Lachnospira. The sequence continues at coordinate 1,820 of CANRBP010000047.1, read as the reverse complement.
CGGAAAATGCCTGTCTGAGCAGGTCGCAGAGCTTGGAGGATGGCATGGGGCAGTATGAAAAATTTTACGGCCGGATTTATAATTGGTTTACGGCAGGGAAAAGCGCAGGACATAAGCTTTCGCTGCTTCGTTTTCTGTACAGATATGTGCCGTATGTGATAGCAGCCGTGTACATCATTATGCTGGCCGTAGTGCTGTTTGTGAAAAATGACATGGAAGCTTTTTTAAGGATCGTTCTTGTCCCGTTTTTATCGTTTGTGACGGTCACGCTGCTGCGCAAGGTTATAGATTGCCCAAGGCCTTATGCGCGTTTTAACGTAAAGCCGCTGATACCCAAAAATAAAACCGGTGAATCTTTTCCGAGCCGCCACACGTTTTCAGCTGCAATTATCGCTATGGCAGGATTGTATATAAACGGAGCCGCAGGAATTTTTTTATGGATTCTTACCGTTATCGTGGCCGTTACGCGAGTGCTCGGAGGCGTCCATTTTGTCCGTGATGTTGCCGGTGCCGTGCTGCTTGCCATCATTGCCGGAATCCTTGGCTTTAGTTGACCTGCCAGCGTTTTCAGGGTTTTTATTTCAGGTATCTGTTTTTTTGCACGGATAAAATAAAAATGCGGAAATCAGGAAATATTTTGTTGACAAATACGGATAAATGCTATATCATAATCTAGTGTGCCGCTCAGTTAGGGTATAAGCAGGGATTCCCTCCCCAAAACTGGCGAGTATTTGATTTAGGAGGTGCCATATGTACGCGATTATAGCAACAGGTGGTAAACAGTACACTGTTTCTGAAGGCGATGTCATCAAAGTTGAAAAGCTTGGCGTAAATGCCGGTGAAACTGTTACATTTGACCAGGTTCTTTTCGTTAACAACGGCGAGGCTAAAGTTGGTGATCCTACAGTAGCAGGAGCAACTGTGACAGCCAGCGTTGTTGAAGAAGGAAAAGACAAGAAAGTCATTGTTTACAGGTATAAGAGAAAAACCGGCTATCACAAGAAGAACGGCCACAGGCAGTTGTACACCAAGGTTAAGATTGAAAAGATTAACGCTTAATCTGGGAAATAGCAGTATGGAGGTTGTCTGATGACACATGCAGCAGTTTTCAGGCGTCGTTCAGACGGCGGAATAGTTGGATTTCAGACAGAAGGGCATGCCGGATACGCCGAAAAGGGCAGTGATATCGTGTGTGCGGCTGTCTCAATGCTTGTCATCAATACAATTAATGCCATTGAACTGTATACAACAGATGACTGTGCAGTGCAGGTCAGCGAGGCAGATGCCTTCATTTCGCTGCGTGTGCGTTCTGTTACGCAGAGCAGGGAGTTACAGGTTCTGCTGAAGGCGCTTGCTTTGGGACTTTCTCAGGCAGCACAGGATCATCCTGAATATTTAACATTTACGATCGAGGAGGTGTGATGTTATGTTGAATTTGGATCTTCAGTTTTTTGCCCATAAAAAGGGTGTTGGTTCTACAAAGAACGGCAGGGACTCCGAGTCTAAGAGATTAGGTGCAAAGAGAGCTGACGGACAGTTTGTACTGGCTGGCAACATTTTGTACAGGCAGCGCGGTACAAAGATTCATCCGGGCGTTAATGTTGGCCGCGGCGGCGATGATACATTATATGCATTGGTTGACGGTACTGTACGGTTCGAGAGAAAGGGCAGGGACAAGAAGCAGGTTTCGGTTTATCCGGTTGCTTCTAACGAATAATTAAGCCGGCAAGCTCCAAGTCTTCGGATTTGGAGCTTTTTTTCTGAACAGCCGTTTTTTATTAGGAAATGTTCAGATTGTTCAGATACAAGCGGTATAATCG
>CANRBP010000046.1 GCA_947628875.1 uncultured Lachnospira sp. | reverse complement strand
GCGTATCAGTGTGGCTCTGGACGCCGTCCGCTCCGCTGATGATCAAAACCGCATAGTCAAGCACCTGCAGCGTTCGCTCCATCTCCGCCGAAAAATCCACATGGCCTGGCGTGTCAAGCAGCGTGACCGTCTTGCCGTCCAACTGCATCTGTGCCTGCTTGGAAAATATGGTGATTCCCCTCTTGCGCTCCAATGCGCTTGTATCCAAAAATGTATCCCGCTTGTCTACCCTTCCCAGCCTGCGGATAGTTCCCGTCTCATAAAGAAGCGCTTCTGACAGAGTTGTTTTTCCTGCATCTACATGCGCAAGCAATCCGATACATATATTTTCTGTTTTATTTCCAGATGTATTTCCGGCAGACATCCCCATTCGCATATCCTTCTTTCTGAAAAAATATATTGTTTTTATCATAACACACATGAGTACTCCGTGAAATAATCTTGCAGAAAATTCAATTAAAATTTCTATGCCAGAAAATCACAGATATGCTAATGTTTTTGCCAGAATATTCTGCATATACAAAGGGACTGCCTCACTGATATGATTTCAGTGCGCAGTCCCTTGTATGTCAAAATTCCTAATACTTTGTATGCTTGTTGTAATACTTGGACATATACGTTGAAAAACATGTCTTGATGATCCTCTGCCTGTACCTTTCATCTGCCTTGTCCATTTTTTCGCAGAAATCCTCAAAGCTATGTATAGCTTCCGCCTGGTTCTCTACCTGAACCCGTTCATATAAATAATCCATATTTTCTCTCCTGCCAACACTGCTTTAACCTATAGCACTCGCGCCAAAGAATCCTGTACTCTGTACTGAATCCCTCGGCTTAGATACTATTATATTTTGCTGGCAGCTTACAAGCAATCAAATCTTATCGACAAATAATGCTGTAATTTGACAATAAGCTACATCTGCCTCTCCATCTTAATAAAGCCGTACTGCTCAAGCGTCCGCATGTAAACTGAAAGACGTTCATAGAGCGGCTCCGCTTTATGCCCAAACGCCTCCTTTACAAGCAGGGCAATATCGTAAACAGTCCGTTTGCCGTCAATAAGAGGCCATACAAAATTTCCCATTTCGTCCAGGTGTACCTGCGTCACTTTCGGCTTTCCAAACAGTTTCTGTGCAACAAGGTTAAAAAATCCTTTGTTTTCTACAAGAATCGTCACCTTTCCGTCTGAATCAGCCTCAAAGCTGTACTGCTCGTTATACCGCGGAATATAATCAAGGTAATTATCCTTTTTGTTATTTTTTGCTGCCATTTGCCTTACTCTTACTGCTTCCCCAGCCTGCAAATTTCATAATACATGCCACCATAGCTGCGATCAGAATAATGCCGCCAATCATGCCTGTATTAACGACACCGGAAAAATCAACTGCTTTATCAACGCCCAAAACGGCCAGTATTGCCAGCAGGATTCCAACAATACCCTCGCCTGCGATCAGGCCTGAACTAAACAGCACTCCGCCATTCGCGTCACTGTTCTTGTCCTTACTTGTAGAGCGCTTGTCCATAAACCAGCGTACAGCGCCGCCTATCATAATTGTGGAGGACAATTCCAGCGGAAGGTATAAGCCGATAGCCACAGGAAGTACGGAAATTCCAAGCACTTCGATAACAATAGCAATAAAAACGCCGATAAATACAAGCGCCCACGGCAGATTGCCGTTCATGACGCCCTCTGTTATCATCCTCATCAGTGTTGCCTGCGGTGCAGAAAGTTCAGCTGTACCGAATCCCCATGCAGAGTCAAGCAGTATGAGTACGCCGCCAATAGTTACCGCAGAAATAACCGCACCGATAAGCTCGCCTATCTGCTGGTATTTCGGAGTTGCTCCAAGAATATAACCCGTCTTTAAATCCTGAGATGTATCGCCTGCCATAGCCGCGATAATACAAATAATAGAGCCGATAGCAATCGCTCCGGTCATGCCGTGTACGCCTGTATCTCCGGAAGCTTTCAGGATAAATGTCGCGAAAAGGAGCGTTGCAATCGCCATGCCTGAAACAGGGTTATTGCTGCTGCCAACCAGTCCTACCATTCGTGATGAGACAGTTGCAAAGAAAAATCCGAATACAGCGATCAAAACAGCACCCAGCAGCGACACCGGAATAGGCGGAAGCAGCCAGATAAGCAGGACGATCGCAAGAACTCCGATGCCTATCAGGCGCATATCCAGATCCTGCTCCGTGCGCAGGCTGCTCTTGCTTGTGCTTCCTTTAAGTCCCTTTACGGCATCGCGGAAAGTAGAAATTATCAGCGGAAGAGACTTGATCAGGCTTATAATGCCGCCGGCAGCTACCGCGCCCGCGCCGATATAACGTATATAGCTGCTCCAAATAGCATCTGCTCCGCCCTCAGCGTACATTTCCGCGATCGTGGACGTTCCCGGGTACATAACAGTACCGCCGCCAAACGTGATAATGGCAGGTATCAGCACAAACCACCCAAGCAGGCCGCCGGCAAACATATACGCTGAAATCTTGATTCCGCAGATATATCCGACGCTCAGCAGCGCTGGGTACACTTCTGCGGAAATCGCAGTCTTTAACGACTTAATCGGAACTGCGATCACGCCCGGGATCACCTTGAGCCCGTCAACCACAAACTTGACAGCTGCAGCAATTCCCATGCCTGCAAATACTGTCTTTGCGCTTGAACCGCCCTCTTCGCCAGCCAGCAGGACTTCCGCGCAGGCCGTACCCTCCGGGTAAGGCAGCACGCCATGCTCTTTGACGATCAGCGCGTTGCGCAGCGGAACCATGAACAGCACGCCCAAAAGTCCTCCGCAAAGCGCGATCAGGCCGATCGTGAACATATCCGGCTTCTCGCCAACGCCATCAGCCGCCCACAAAAACAGTACAGGCAGCGTAAATATTGCACCTGCTGCCAGAGATTCCCCTGCGGAGCCGATCGTTTGCACAATGTTGCTCTCAAGTACGGAATCCTTGCGCATAAGCACGCGTATGACTCCCATGGAAATTACCGCCGCAGGAATAGAAGCGGAAACGGTCATGCCAACGCGCAATCCCAAATAGGCATTGGCCGCGCCAAAAATTACTGCCAGCAGAACACCCATAATGACAGATGTAACCGTAAATTCCGGCGTTATTTTGCCAGCCGGCACATAAGGTTTAAAATCTTCTTTTTTCATTCGTACCTCCCATATTTTATATTTACCTATACTATAATATATATATTCTGTAACGTAAAGAAACATTTTCAACTTTGCGTGTATTTTGTGCGTATTTTATGCCTGATAAAAGGCGCACGCCCTCAATTAAGCAGCCATATCTGAAAGCACAGACAGCCGGCAATTGCCACCCAGACAAGATACGGCACCAAAAGCCACGCCGCCGGGACGCTGATTTTGTAAAAATGCAGCGCGGTAAGCAATACAAGCACCCAAAGCAGTATTATCCAGATAAAGGAAAAAAGCAGCCAGCCAAAGCCGAAGAAAAAGATTGACCACAAAAAATTAACAGCCAGCTGCAGCCCGTAAATCGCCAGCGCTTTGACGACCTCGCGCTGCGGCGCTACCGCCGTGCAGATCAGATAAGATGCTATGCCCATCATGACATAAAGCACTGTCCACACAACAGGAAATACCCATGCAGGCGGCGCCCACGCAGGTTTATTCAGCATTGCAAAGGCCTGCATGCCGCCTCCTGAAAAAAATGCAGACAAAACGCCTGCCGCCAGCGGAATCAAAATACATTTTGCAAGAACACTTTTATTTCCCATTATCTCCTCCAAAATTTAAATATGCATTCTATTTTTCAGCGATGTATTTTTCTTCTTTATCCGGAACCAGATGCCGGCGCGCCGCTATGTGGTTTAATATATGCCCAATTACCTGCATATTATGTTTTTTTCGGGTTAAACTGAAACAAAAAGGAGGTTCTTAAATATATGGAAAATAATGATACGATCTACCTGCTCAAGGAATGCGATGCAGGCTCAAAAATGGCTGTTTCTGCCATTGATGAGGTTTTAAGCCATGTCAAGTGCGATGATATGAAGCAGCTTTTAAACAAAAGCCGGAAACATCATGAAACTTTTGGCAATGACATACATGCCGAGCTGTCCGGACTCCAAAGCGAAGAAAAAGATCCGAATATTATGGCAAAGGGCATGTCATGGCTGAAAACTAACATGAAAATAAGCATAGATGAAAGCGATGAGACTATTGCAGATCTGATTACAGACGGCTGTGACATGGGCGTAAAGTCGCTCTACAAATATCTGAATAAATATCCGGCCGCCAGCGAATCGGCAAAATCCCTTTGCAAGCGCCTGATTGACATTGAGGAGGAACTCCGCCGCGACCTCCACCCGTATCTGTGATCAGATGCGGATTCTTACCTGACAAAACCTTAAATTAGTAGATTGGAGGCTGTTATGGCAAAAAATTACGCTGATACCGCAAAGGCGGTATTAAACCATGTAGGCGGCGAATCAAACATTGCCCATCTGGAACACTGTTCGACACGCCTGCGTTTCACCGTTGCCGATGCCAAAAAAGTAAACAGTGATGCCCTGAAAGCAATACCCGGAGTTATGGGTGTCGTTGGCAGCGGCAGCCAGTGCCAGGTTATTATCGGAAATGACGTGATTGAGGTGTATGATGAACTGATAAAACTCGGTTCTTTCAACAATGGAGGCAGCGCGCCTTCCGCCGGCGGCACAAAAAACCTCAGCGCGCTGATACTGGATTTTATTGTCGGCATATTCCAACCGCTGGTTCCGGCAATTGCAGGCGCCGGCATATTAAAAGCGCTTTTGTCCCTGCTTGTGCTTGCCGGAATCATGGACTCCGGCAGCGCATGGTACCGCGTCCTTTTTCAGGCGGCTGACTCTGCGCTCTATTTTCTGCCGATCATGGTAGCCGTCACTATGTCCACTAAACTCAACTGCAACCGCCTGGTTGCTGTGGCTTCTGTCGGTGCTCTCATACTTCCCGGCATGACTGCACTGATGGCCGAGGGGACAAGCCTATGGGGAATGCCCATACAAAATATCGGATATTCCTATCAGGTATTTCCGGCAATTCTTTCCGTGGCATTCCTGTATTTTGTTGAAAAATCTGTCACAAAAATCTCTCCAAAACCGATACGCGTCTTTTTCGTGCCTCTTATCTGTTTTGCAATCGTGATACCGGTTACGCTCCTTATCCTTGGACCGGTCGGCTTCACAGTGGGACAATGGCTGACTTCCGGCATACTGTACCTGTATGGCAGGCTTGGCTGGGCCGCCGTTGCGCTGCTTGCCGCGATTCTTCCGTTTATGATTGCAACCGGAATGCACAAGGCGCTTGTTCCTTACGCTGTCTCATCGATCACGGAAATGGGAACCGAACTTCTGTATATGCCGGCTTCCCTGGCTCACAACATTTCAGAGGGCGGCGCATGCTTCGCCGTTGCTATCCGCACTAAAAATCCTGATACGCGTTCTGCCGCTATCTCGGCTGGCATATCTGCGACCTTCGGCATTACTGAACCGGCGCTGTACGGCGTTACGCTGCAGAACCGCCGCGTGCTTCTTGGAGTAGTGACCGGAAGCCTGGCCGGAGGACTTGTAGCAGGCCTTGCCGGATTGAAAGCATTTGTCGCCATGGGGCCGGGACTTGCCGGAATGGCTATGTTTGTAGATGTCGAAAACAGCATGAACATTGTCTGGGCCTTTGCCGGATTCGGAGTTTCCATGCTTGTATCTTTTATCTCAACTTCACTGCTGTACAAAGATATTTCTGCTGTTGAAGCCACTGCAATGGAGAGAACTGATGACAGCGCTGTTTTAAGCCCTCTCTCCGGCAAGCTTATCGAACTTAAAGATGTAAACGATGAAGCTTTTTCTCAGGAAATTCTTGGAAAAGGCATGGCTGTCGTGCCCGACCGCGGAGAGCTTTATGCTCCCGCTGATGCAAAAATCGACACTGTTTTTGATTCAAAGCACGCTATTTCAATGGTTTGCAGCAATGGAGCCGAACTTTTGCTGCATGTAGGACTTGAAACGGTGCGGCTTGAAGGAAAATACTTTGAACCGCAGGTCAAAAACGGCGATAATGTAAAAGCCGGGCAGCTTTTGATGAAATTTGACCTGGACGGCCTGAAACACGAGGGTTTTGATACTGTGACGCCTGTTGTTGTCACAAACGCCGATGCTTACCAGTTTGATAAAGCGGCGGCTGGTTCTGTTAAACACGGCGACCTGATCATGGAATTGCAGAAAAAAGGAGGCGCGCGATGAGTTTTCCGGAAGGTTTTTTGTGGGGCGGCGCTATCGCCGCCAACCAGGTTGAAGGAGCCTGGAATATTGACGGAAAAGGCTGGTCCGTTGCAGACATTGCCACCTATAAGCCAAATACCGATGTGCGCGATTATAAAGCTCATGTCGCTGTCTCAAGCGAATCTGTCAAAAAGGCGATGTCCGATCCTGACGACACCTACTATCCAAAGCGCCGCGGCATTGATTTTTATCACTATTATAAAGAAGACCTGGCTATGTTTGCAGAGCTGGGTTTTAAGGTACTCCGGCTTTCCATTGCCTGGACCAGGCTGTTTCCGACCGGAGAAGAAACGGAACCAAACCCGGAAGGCGTGAATTTTTATAAAAATATCTTTGAGGAAATGCAGCATCTCGGCATTCAGCCTGTCGTGACGCTATCACACTATGAAATGCCGCTGTCTTTAAGCCTGAAATATAACGGCTGGGTCAACCGCTGCGTTGTGGAGCATTTTATCAGATTCTGCCGGACATGTTTTACGCAGTATGGAAAATATGTAAAATACTGGCTTAGCTTTAATGAAATAGACAGCATTATGCGCCACCCGTTCATCACAGCAGGCATTATCCCCGATATGTGCAAAAATATTGATGAAACAGCAAGCTGCTACCAGGCGCTCCACCACCAGTTTGTGGCGGCCGGCATGGCCACCAGGCTGTGCCATGAGCTTGTTCCGGGCAGCCAGATGGGCTGTATGCTGACTAAGCTTATGACCTACCCAAGGACATGCGCACCTGAAGACGTTGCTGCTGCCCAGAAAAAGAACCTGGAAAATATGTTTTATTCCGATGTTATGGTTTTTGGGGAATATCCAAAAATGATACTGAGGGATTTGGAAAAGCGAGGCATAAATATTCAGATGAAGCCAAATGATCTTGAAACGATCCGTGATGGAACCGTTGATTTTGTAGCTTTCAGCTACTATATGAGCATGACGGAATCCGTGGATCCAAATGCTGAGCGAACACCGGGAAATACGGTTCTTGGCGTCAAAAACCCTTACCTTGATTCAAGCGAATGGGGCTGGCAGATTGATCCGGCAGGCCTGCGCATCTCTTTAATCGAGCTGTATGACCGATATAAAAAGCCTTTATTTATTGTAGAAAACGGAATCGGTTCAAGGGATACGCTGTCAGAGGACGGCGCGATCCATGACTCTTACCGCATAGAATATTTCCAGCGCCATTTCAGGGAAATGGAAAAAGCGATTGATGAGGGCGTTGATCTTATCGGATATACGAGCTGGGCGCCTATAGACCTGATAAGCGCGTCAACCAATCAGATGAGCAAACGGTATGGTTTTATATATGTGGATCAGGACGATCTCGGCCGCGGCACGCTGATGCGCATCCGGAAAGACAGTTTTTACTGGTATCAAAATGTGATCCGGACAAACGGCGCAGAACTGTCCTATCCAGCGAATGCAGGATAAGCCGCCTGACATTTTTCCGGAATACTGCCGCCGTGCATGGCATAACATGCAGGCGGCACATTTTATTTTAAACCGTATTATCTTCCTGCGCCTGGTAAACCAGCATATCGCCGGCCTGTATCTCCGTATGGTCGGACGGCACGATCACCGCTCCTTCCCGGATAAACACAACAATGTCGATCTGATATTTTTCCTCTGCATTTTTAACCTGGCGTCCTGCAAACGGACTATTTTCATCTACCAGCACGCTCACCGTGCCCTTCAGCGCGCCGCGCGCCTTGCCGGTATTTTGCATCTGGGTGTATCTCTCCACAAATCCGGCAGAAATTATGCCGGTAGGTATCGCCACTGCTCCAACGCCTAAGAAGGAAATAAGGATTGCCATAAGCCTTCCCAGAACTGTAACAGGGTAAATATCGCCATAACCGACTGTCAAAATAGTTGACATGCTCCACCAGATGCCGGAAAATGCATTGTCAAACACGTCCGGCTGTACCTCATGCTCCGCACTGTACATTCCAAGCGATGAAGCCATCATCAGCACGATAATTATAAAAATGGACGATATAAGCTGGTTCTTTTTTTCGGTCAGGACAGACGTGATTACATTTATGGAATCATAGTAGGCGTTAATCCTGAATAAATGCAGTATCCTGACGACCCTCAGCATCCTGAGCGCAATAAATCCGGACAGGAAGAAAAACGGAAGGATCGTACACAGGTCAACTATTCCGTCAAACGAAACAAGGAAACGCAAGGCTGCCTTCCACCTGCTTTTTTTCGGGTACAGGTATTCCGCAGTCCAGATGCGGAGTATATACTCAATCGTGAAAATGGCGACCGTAACCGTCTCCGCCGCATGCAAAACGCCAAAATACGGCGCCGCCTCCTCAAAAGTCTCAATAAACAGGACAGCTATATTTACTATTATCGCTGTCACAATGGTCAGGTCAAATGCCCGGCTCACAAAGTCTCCGCGTTTGCCTATCTGTATAATATCAAAAATACGATGTTTTTTATTTTCATTAACAAGCCGTTTCATGCTGCTTCCCTCATGGACAGTTCCGCCTGTCTCCTTATTCCCTAATATACGGCACAATCACATCATAAAATTTCTTTGTCCAGCCGGCGTGGAAGTTCGCCATCTGAAGCCAGTCTGTCTCGTTTTCGATGCTGACATTATTCAGCTGAATGAAAACTTTAGATGACTTGATGCCATCGCCGCGGTTCCATTGCAGCTCAGTTCCCAGAGCTGATTCAATCTCGGCTTTATGAGTGAAAAGACGGTCGAAAGCGTCCTTATTTTCTTGTTTATTTCCTCTGGCAAATACAACTTCTGCTCTCGCTGCACCGTAATTTGCCACGCAGCACAGATAAAATCCGCTGATTCCAAAGAACCCGTTAAGCCAGTTATCTCTTGACGGATTGACATTAGAGTAGGAACCGTCCTCCCCATGCGCCTTTTGAATAATCGGAAGCGCATATGTCCAGTATTTCCTGCGGAGCTCATAGCTGCTGCCCGGTTCATCTGCATTGGCTCCATTCTCATCACGCAAATAAAATACTAAGCCTGCAGGATCTTCATCGTACAGCTTGAACAATCTGCTCAGGACGGACAGCTTGCTCTGGGTGCTGGTGTTTGTCCACACATAAATCCCATCTCCAATCTCCGCCGATTTTGAAAATGCATCCGGATTGGTATTGAAGTTAACAGCCACGTTTTCTTCCTCAGACATAGCCAGCTTTGTGATAACAGCCTTGTCCTCTGCATATAAGATTTGAATGACTTTCTGGAACATTTCTGGTCATTCTTGACAGGCTTCAATTTGATGCGTGTATCCTCCGGCTGCCACTTATCGACAAGATACTCCTCTTACAGTTCTCGGTCTTCCAGTCATAATTTCTCTGGTAAACCGGAATGACAAACCGCTTGTCTGAACCTTCCATATATTTAATGAATTTGCATTCTGAACCTTTCATCTGCACTTAACCTCCTCGCGTTACTGCAACAGCCGTTGTTCTCCCCTGTAATTAATCGCGTAAGTTCATGCAAAATAATATAATTATGGAGGATTTATGTCAATACTCTTAAATCATCGATTTTGTTTTGACAATGTAAATTATCATGCTATTCAATTTTTTTATTTATTTCTTCAATCCAGCTGCTATCACCAGCTTCAAATAATTCTATAAACTTTCCGAAATTACTGCTTCCTGTAACAGAATCATCTGACTCCAAATTACTAATCCGCTGGCGCATATCCGCATAGTTTTCCTTAGTAACATGTTTCATAACCTGTTCAATCTGGTCTGCTCTTCCTTTGTAATTCTCAACCCCGGTATATTTTTTAATCAATGAAGCATTCACCGGTTTTGCGGGCGATTTCAAATTTTCATCGGTCCAATGTTTGGATATTATCTGCATTGTACAGGGATTACCAAACATAATCACTTCATGTGCAGCATTATCAACACCATGAAATTCATTAATCTTGCGTTTAATATCCTCATATTGCCAGTTCCAAACTTTCAAATCTTTCAAGCGCATAAGATACTCATATTCCTCATTGCCTTCGCAGATAATGCAGATTTTATGCTTATCAAAAAATTCAGGAAGCTTATTTTGCATAGGCATTCTCCCCCTTTGCACCGCCTTTAATACTAAGCAGGGAATTGATTAGTTCTGGATCAGGCAATGCTCCAAGAGCGCCTTTCCTATATTTTTCCATAACATCTGTTGTATCTCTCACTCCCTGCTGTGCAGTAAAATCAGCAAGAGAATATACATATACGCCTTCTTCATCTTTATGGACAAACCAGAGCTGCTCCTTGCGAAACATTCTCTTGCAATCCATAAGATTTATATCGTGAACTGTAAATATCATTTGCGCGCTTGTATTCAATTCATTATTAAACATCGCTACAATTGCTCTGGTAAGCTTAAAATGAATACTGCTATCTAATTCATCTATTACTATAATTCTGTCCTGTTCAAGCGCTTCAATAACATAGCTTGCAATAGCCGCAATCTTTTTTGTGCCTGTGGAATCAAATATCATGCTTGGTACATGAACGCCTTTATATGTGGAAACCAGTCTAATCTGATCCATAATATTTTCTGGAATATCAAGTACTTTTTCGTCCGGCTTTTCATCATATTCGCCAGTTTTAAGCTGTATTTTATCTGCGTCTACATATTCAAAGTTATCCATATACAAGTCTGCATTTTTTATGAACTCAACAACCTTTTGCTGTAACTGATTTTTATTTTTCATAAGTTCAATCGTATGCTGCATAGGTATGTTATTCATATTGATGATATCAATTTTTTCAGCAAATCCGACAAGAATCTGTTTCATCTCGTTGATATGCTCAAATTTATTTGTATCTACTACATAACATAGCAGATTATTTTTTGATACAACTGAAATCATGGTCTGCACAGTTTCATCAATACATTCATATATTTCACTAATGGTATCCTTTTTCAGCCAGCAAATTTCTTTTTCATTGTTATACCGATCCTTGAATACCTCAGAAAACGATTCATATATATATTCTTCTTTTTCTGCGTCATACTTAAAGTCATAAGAAAACTTTCTTCCAGATGACATAAATGTTATGCCTAACTCACATATATCACTCTCAGTAAATATATGAGGCTTCTGGCATGATGGTGGGTAGACCGCCAGACCGCTAATGTATTTTTGCACTTGAAAAACCACCTGTGTT
>CANRBP010000045.1 GCA_947628875.1 uncultured Lachnospira sp. | reverse complement strand
CTTTCAGACGAGGTTACAGTGTCCGAGCACGCGGCTTCGATGGGAGGCAGCCAGGTATTCCTGGAAGTTGGGGAAGTGCAGACGGTTGATACCATGATTAAATGCATAAGCATAGCAAGCGCAAATGATGCATGCGTGGCAATGGCGGAATATATATGCGGTACGGAGGAAGCCTTCGTTCAGAAAATGAATGAGAGGGCGGGCGGACTTGGAATGCAGAATACGCATTTTGTCAACTGCTGCGGCCTGGATACAGATGGGCATATGTCAACAGCGAGAGATGTCGCGCTGATGAGCCGTGAGCTTATCACGCGCTATCCGCAGATACATGATTATTCAACAGTATGGATGGATACAATTATCCATGAAACACGGAAAGGGCAGAGCGAGTTTGGGCTGACAAACACCAACAAGCTGATCAAGCAGTATGAGTGGGCGACCGGCCTGAAAACAGGTTCTACAGGACTTGCTAAATGCTGTCTTTCAGCAACAGCGGAAAAGGACGGCATTGAGCTTATAGCTGTCATAATGGCGGCGCCAAACAGCAAGACGCGCTTTTCGGAGGCTGTCTCGCTGCTTAATTACGGGTACAGCGTATGTGATGTTTATGTTGATGAGCAGATGCCCGAGCTTGAACCGGTTCCTATTTTGGGAGGCAGCAGGGAAAGCGTTTCGGCGCGCTATGCCAGAAACTTTTCCTATCTGTTTATGGATGCGGCTGACCGTGCGGACATAACAAAGGAGATACAGCTTTATACTGATATACACGCGCCTGTGGCCGAGGGTGACGTGCTGGGGCAGCTCTGTTACTCATACAGAGGCGAGACTATAGGCAGCGTTGACATTGTGGCGGCCGAATCAGCAGGCAAGGCAGAGTATGCTGATGTGCTGATGCGCCTGATCGGAAAAATGACTTTTTCATGATTGTTTTTTATTGGGTTTCCGCATTTTATATTTTATCTGTGTTAAAAGCACGCCTCACGGAACGTGATGTGGTGATTGTGCACAAAATTACATCTGGAAAACTTGTTTTCCGAATGTAATTTCTGTGCACAATGGCAATGCTGCCGCAGCAGCATGCCCTTTTAACACAGATAAAATATAAAATGCGGAAACTCAAGCATTCTTTTCATGTTGTAAAACAGGTAAATGAATGGTATAATATCGGAAAAGTATGATTGCAGGGCGAAAGATACAGGTGGTATATGGATTTATTTGAATATATGCGTGAGAATACAATGAAAAAAGAGTCGCCGCTGGCTGCGAGGATACGTCCGGATACGCTTGATGAGATTGTCGGGCAGGATCACATAATCGGCAAGGATAAGCTGCTTTACCGGGCCATTCAGGCTGATAAGCTTCGGTCTGTTATTTTTTATGGGCCGCCTGGCACCGGAAAAACAACCATCGCGAGGGTGATCGCCAATACGACCAGCGCTGTATTCAAGCAGGTAAATGCAACGGCCGCAGGAAAAAAAGAGATGGAGGAGGCGGTTGCCGGTGCAAAAGAGGCACTTGGCATGTATGGCAGGAAAACCATTCTTTTTGTGGATGAGATACACCGGTTCAACAAAGGGCAGCAGGATTATCTGCTGCCCTTTGTTGAGGACGGAACTGTTATCCTTATCGGAGCGACAACAGAGAATCCTTATTTTGAAGTAAACAGCGCTCTGATATCAAGATCTGTTATTTTTGAGCTGAATCCGCTTCAGGCCGGCGATATTAAGAAAATAATAAAGCGTGCAGTCTATGACGGAAAAAAAGGCATGGGCAGCCTGAATGCCGATATTGATGGCGATGCGCTTGATTTCCTTGCGGAAGTTTCAAACGGAGATGCGAGGCGCGCGCTGAATGCGGTGGAACTTGGCGTTCTTACGACAAAGCCGTCTGAGGACGGAAAGATACATCTTACGCTTGAAATAGTTCAGGAGTGCATACAGAAACGGGCAGTCCGGTATGACAAGGACGGAGACAGCCATTATGACACTATTTCTGCCTTTATTAAAAGCATGAGAGGATCAGATCCGGATGCCGCAGCCTATTATCTGGCGAGGATGCTGTATGCAGGCGAGGATATAAAGTTTATTGCGCGCAGGATTATGATCTGTGCGAGCGAAGATGTCGGCAATGCCGACCCGCAGGCGCTGACTGTTGCGGTCAGCGCGGCGCAGGCGGCTGAGCGCGTAGGCATGCCGGAGGCGCGCATAATCCTGTCGCAGGCTGCGGTTTATGTTGCCTGCGCGCCAAAGAGCAACGCCGCATATCTGGCAATCAATAGGGCAATGGATACCGTGCAGGAGCAAAAGACATACGCGATTCCATCGCATCTGCGGGGGTCAGGTTATGAGGGCGCGGCAAAGCTGGGGCGCGGTGAAGGCTATATGTATGCGCATGATTATAAAAACCATTATGTTAAACAGCAATATCTGCCGGACGAACTGGCAGGCGCAAGCTTTTACGAGCCGACACAGAACGGCTATGAGCGCGTGATAAAGGAACATCTGGATAAGATCAGGTCGGAGGCAGAGACTTAATGAAAGACTATCTGAGGCGTTTGGCGAGAGGCAATTTTATATATGACACGGGCAGGCTTGCATGTCCGCAGGAGCCGCTGGAAATGCAGGTGACAGAGGGGCAGGCGGCTGATGGGAGCTTTACTGTCTCGGCAACACAGCCGTCAAAGGGACTGGTGATGTCGTCAAATTCCCGCGTGTCTGTGAAAGAACATGTCTTCGGGGGTACTCGGTTTACAGTATCCTACACTGTGGATGCAGCAGGACTGGCAGCAGGTGACGAGATCCGGGGCTGCTTCTGTCTTATCAGCAGCGCCGGGGAGGCAGAGATACCGTACTGTTTCAGGACGGCCGTACAGACATTGGAGACAAGCTCAGGCAGGATATATAACCTGTTCCATTTTGCAAACCTGGTACAGTCAGCGCCTGAGGAGGCAGAGGCGATATTTCAAAAGCCTGTATTTAAGCAGATGTTCCTCAAAACAGATGCATCGCTTGCCAACATTTATGACCTGCTTTTCAAAACAGGCAGCGTTCAGGAGTCTATTGAGGAATTTTTGATCGCGGCGAGGAAAAAAATCCCGGTACACATTTCTGTATCAGAGGAAAGAAAGCATTATGAACACTTCCAGGCGGACATGCAGGATCAGGTGATGCTTTCCAAGAGCGGCTGGGGCCATGCAAAAGTCAGCATATATACGGATTGCCCGTTTATCCGGCTGGAAACAGATCTGGTAACATCAGATGATTTTATGGGCGGACGCTATGAACTCCGATATGTGCTGGAACGTGCCGGCATGCATGCCGGGAAAAATTTCGGAAAGATTTATATGCGCACGTTCCAGCAGGAGCTTGTGCTATCCGTGGAGGCGGACTGCGAGGGAATGCCTCAGACTTTGCGCGAACGCAGGCAGGCGCTTGAGAAACTTGCCAGGGAATATATGGATTACCGCATGAAAAAAATAGACATGACGGACTGGCTGAGGCATTCCGGGCGCATTCTTGACCGTATCCGCGGCATGGGTGATGAGCATATGTATTTCAGGCTTTTCCAGGCGCAGCTTGATCTTATACAAAACAGGCATCAGGAAGGCCAGTGGCTTCTGGAGCATGTGAAAAATGAGTTGGACATGCTTGATGCGCAGGAAGGCCGGAATGAGGAAAATGTCGAGCTGTACTGTTATTACCTTTATATCCGCTCGCTTGGCATGAAAGATGAGAAATATACGGCGCAGGCGGCAAATACTATCAGGAATTATTTTGAGAACGGTTATGACACCTGGCGCCTGCTGTGGCTGCTATTTTATATGGATCCTGCATACAGCCGCAATCAGAGCATAAAGCTGATACGCATAAAGGATGCCTGCCATACAGGATGTACGAGTCCGATAATGTATATAGAAGCTCTTTCGGTTATGAATGCGCAGCCTGTGCTTTTGCGCGTGCTGAACCGCTTTGAGCTGAGAGTTCTGAATTTCGGCTGCAAATACGGACTGATCACAAAAAAGCTGGCGCATCATGCGGCGGCGCTGATATGTTCTGAGAAGGTTGCAACTGAACCTATGCTTCGCATACTGTATTCTTTATATACGCAGTTTGCCGAGGACGATATCCTGGCTGCACTGGTGACGCATATGATACGCAATGAGCTGGTTGACGGAAGATGCTTTTTGCTGTACGAGAAAGGAATACTGCGCGGGCTCCGCATCACGCAGCTGTATGAATATTATCTGCAAAGCATGGATAAAAGCCAGATGCGCCGGCTGCCGAAAATGGTTCTTATGTACTTTGCCTATGACAGCGCGCTTGATCATGCAGCAAAAGCTTACCTTTATGCGAATGTGCTTGAAAATGAAAGCAGGAATGCAGAGCTTATGCAGGTATATATGCCGCAGATAGAGCATTTTGGCTATGAGCAGATGAAAGCAGGCAGGATAGATGACAATCTTGCAGCCATTTACAGGGCAATATGGGATGTCAGCCTTGTGGACGGGCAGACGGCCGAATTTATGATACGTTTTATGTTTACCTATAAAGTTACATGTTTTGGGCAGAATGCGCAGGCGGTTATAGTGAGCCACAGGGAGTTTAAGGGGGAGGAGGCATATCAGCTCACGGATCATGCCGCCTATGTGCAGATGTATACAGATGGGTGCGCGCTTGCCATTGAGGACTCAGATGGCGTCCGCCATCGGGACAGCGTCCAGTATGAGGTGGAGAGGGTATTTGAGGACTACAGCCTTCTTGATGTGCTTCGCGCATATGGAACAGATCATTTGGGACTGCGCATGTACCTGTTTGAAAACCGCAGGCGCTTGGAACTTGACAGCGGGGAAACGCTGGCAGACGTCCTGTTTTTGATGAGGCATGACAGGACGGCAGAGGAGACTGTTCAGCGCCTTAATTCCTGGCTTATCAGCTATTATGGACAGGAGGATGCGGAGCTTGAACAGGCATATGGCAATATACTCACAGACAGCCTCAGTGCTGCAGATGCAGTCCGGCTGACAGAGACATGCATCAGCAAGAGGCTGTATGAATATGCTTACAGGCTGGTACAGGCATATGGGTTTGAGAACGTATCTCCTGTCAAGATGTTCAGGCTGGCAAGGCACATGCTGGAATTGAATGATGGCAGGGAAGACAGCCTGCTGACAGACATATGCATGTATGCATTCATGCATAAAAAATATAATGAAGAAATCCTGTCATATCTTGCGGCGTTCTGCAACGGTACGAATGAGCAGATGTATATTATCTGGAAAGCTTGCAGGAATTTTCAGGTGGACAGCCGGCCTCTGGCCGAGCGGCTAATCGCTCAGATGATGTTTACAGGGGAACAGAGCGGCAGGATGTCGGAGGTATTTGGCAGCTATTACAGCAGCGGAGCCTCCGGGCTGGTTGTCAGCGCTTACGCGGCTTACCATTCATTTTTGTATTTTGTGAAACAGCAGAAGACTGATGATATTGTGTTCAGAGTGCTGAAAGAACAGATACGTGAGGATAGGGGAATGCCGGATATATGCAGGCTTGCTCTTTTGAAGCATTTTTCGGACAGGCCTGAAAAGCTGCCGGATGCGAGCAGAAGCCTCGCTCAGGCGCTCCTTGATGAAATGTGCAGCCAGGGCAAATTGTTTGAATGCTATAAAAAATTTGCAGGAGTACTGGATATCCCGTATAATATGATAGACAAGACGGTTATTGAATACCGCTCCGCGCCGGAGAGCCGGGTCGAGATACATTATACAAAGAACGGAAACGAGGACGAGCCTGTGACAGAAGTTATGCAGTGCGTGGACGGCGTATACACAAAATGTCTGACACTCTTTTACGGGGAGAGCATACAGTATTATTTCACAGAGGAGAGAGACGGAGGGCAGGCAAAGACTGAATCGGCAAGCTTTTTGTGCGGCACGGTCAATCCGAGGCAGGCTGAGGGGCGGTTTGATGGCATTAATGACATGCTGGCAAGCAGGGAAATGCACGACATGGTTACAATGAAAAAACTGATGCAGGGTTACAGCGTGCAGGAATATGTTGTCCAGCAGATGTTTAAGCCGTTGCAGCCATAATTTGATAAAGGGCGGAATGGAGGTTTGCAATGGAAACAAAAAGCGGGCTTCTGGTTGGGATAGACATTCAGGAGCAGTATGCGCAGGCGTGCTATTTTGACAGAACAAACAGAATGCCGCAGAACGTGCTGTTTGGAGACGGGCGGCATGAGCTTGAAAATCCGGTGCCGCTGTCCGAATGGACAGATGTATTTTCGCAGGGGATATTTTCCAAAACAGAGGAAATTGCGGCGCACATTGCTCATCTTATCGGGCAGGCCATGCAGGTGTCAGGATGTGCTCAGATAGATAAAATTTGCATTTCTGTTCAATATTTCCAGGAGAATCTGCTGGACGCAATAGCATCAGTTATGGAAAAGCTGTCATATGAAAAAAGCAAGTGGATTGCGGCAAGCCATGAGGAATGCTATGCGTATTATGCATACAGCCAGAAGCGCGATCTGTATCAGCTGGGTGTCATGCTGCTTGATTATGAGGCTGATGGGATTCATGCATATATGATGAGGGACAGCAAACAAAACGGAACAAATCTTATCAGGGAGGGCAGCAGCCTGCTCGGCAATGAGCGCGTTGCAGACGCCTATGCAGGCAAAATGGGACTGGACGAGATTGAGGCTGAGATAGTTTCATGGCTGAAGGGACTTTTTGCTGAACAGGCTGTATCATCAGTGTACCTGACGGGAAAAGGATTTAATGTTGAAAACTATCCTGACGGCCTGACCAAATTCTTATGCGCGCACAGGAAGGTATTTGCCGGACAGAATCTTTTTGTAAAGGGCGCCTGCTTCTGCGCATATGAAAGTACGGAAAGCTCAGTATTTGACAGCGTGCTTCTTGCGTGCCATAACCGCGTGACCACAGGCATTGAGGTAAATATTCAGGAGCGCGCCGTGACAAAGCGGCTGCGTATCGTAAAGCCGGGAACAAACTGGTATATGGCGCAGAGAAAGCTGGATTTTATCCTTGAGGACGTCCGCAAGATAAGCCTTATAATGAAACCCTGCGATGGCAGCGGTGACTATGAGGAACTGATTGATATCAGCGAGATACCTTACCGGCCGGGAAAAATGACAAGGATAAGCATGGAATTTAAATTTTCAGCTGATGACAGGTGTACCGTAACTGTTCGGGACAAAGGTTTCGGGGAGTTTATAAAAAGCTCAGGAAAGTCAGTATGCCGTGAGCTCAGCCTGTAGGCTTTAAATTTTATATAATGATATGAAAGCAGGAAAAACAATATGGGCGGTATGATCTTATGCAGGGCAAGGGAGGCCAGGACGCCGTATTTAGTCCGGGATACGGGGGTGCGCCTCTATTCTCTGGAGGAATTGTGCTATTATCTGTATAATAATATTTATGTCATAGGAAATGATTTTATCAGCGCGGAGCTGATTGCGTTCATACGCGGCGAGACAGGCGAGGAGGCGCTTGCAGGCCGCCTGTCTGAGATGGTTGAGCAGCATGCCGGACTGGCGGAGATGGTCGTGACGATCCTCAAATATGTTGATTATTACAGCATGGGAGAGATAGAGGAGATCCGGGGCATACTTGAAACGCTGCATACTCAGAATGTATATGAGCGGCTGAAATCACGCGCTGACAGCTACCTGGGCAGCCGGCATTACAGCCGCGCGATCCAGAATTACCGCGCTGTCATTGACGGACCGCGTGACATGTCGCTGTCTGGCCTGTTTTATGCGAAGGTTTACCACAATACAGGCGTTGCTTATGCCAAACTGTTCATGTTCCGGCAGGCTGTGCCTTATTTTGAGGAGGCGTACAGGATAGGACAGCATGAAGAATCGAAAAAATGCGCCTTGGCCGCGCGGCAGCTGGCGAAAGGCGAGGATTATATAGAGCGTGAGGAAAACGGCAGCGAGGAGCATGCGCTTATGCAGGAGCTAGAGACGCTGCGCGATAATGCGCGCTACAGCGACCAGTGCCGCAGGCTGCAGGAGATAGAGCATTTAAAGCATGATGGGAAGGTGTCCGCATATTACAGGGAAATGGACGGCGTTCTGGAAGAATGGCAGCAGCAGTACCTTAAATATATATCTTGACCGGGACGGAATAGAGGGATTATGGGATTATTAAATTTTCTGAAAAAAGTATATACCGAAGAATATGATGAAACCGAGGATCTGGAAGATATAGCCTATGACCGTGAGGATACCGGAACCGGCGTAAATGGCGGGCAGCGTCTTTCTGAAGATGGCAATGCTGCGGACTCGCAGCAGGATAAAGAGCGCCCGCAAAATGATGAGGACAGGCGTTTTGACCATATGCTGGACAGCACGCAGGCGAAAGGCCTTCTTGAAGCGGTGGAGAATACTCATGCTGAAAATGCCGCCAAAAACAGTGATGATGGCTTGCAGGCGGAAAAAGATCCGATGTCAGCGCCGGAGGAGCATATATACCAAATACCGCCGGGATACAAGCTGGCAGATGGCGATGAAGAATACGAGTATATTGATGATGATGAAACTCTTGATGACGGCGAATATGAGTACATCTATGAGATGGTTGATGATGATGGCAGCAGGGAAGAGCAGGCCGGAAAGAAAAAGAGGCGGGCAGACAGAAAAAAGAAAAAGAAAAAAGGCAGGAAGCAGGACAGAGATGCAGAAGATTATGGCAGTCATGCCGTTAAGCTGCCTGATACATCGAGAAAACCCAGGAAGCTTGAAAAGGTCAATGTTGATATTTATAACAGAGATGAAGCGGCTGAGTTTGTTAGGAGCCAGTGCGAAGTCATGCAGGAGGCAACCGCGCACATTGAGACGGCAATGGCGGAATACAGTAACATAACGGAGCAGTTTGCTGATATTGAATTGCTTGATAATGCGCCGGAGCAGAGGCGCAAAGAAATAGCGGAGGCGGCGGAAAGGGTTGATAATCTGACTGTTGACAGGAGGATATTTAAGGCAACGGAGAGCAGGCTTTCCAACAGCGCCTACCGCCGCATGGAAATGTATGAGGAAGAAATACCGCGCAAATATAATTATCTGCAGCAGCAGGAAAGCTATTATGATACTGTCAAGCATGATATGAGGATGCTTGAGGGCGAGCAGATGGGACTGAGGATGGAGGCGCGTGCGCTTGGACGGCGCCAGCGCCGGATAAGGAGCGCGGCGGTTTCGTCAATGCTATGCCTGGCAGCAGTATTTTCAATTTTTGTTATAGCTATCATTGCGATGGATGACAGCGAAAACCTGAACCTGTTTCTGATCGTCACGATTTTGGGCGCTGCGCTTGCACTGGGCATGTTTGCGCTGCTTGCGATGACGCACAGGCAGGTGCTGGTCACGGAGATACGGCTCAATAAAGCGGCAAATCTGCTGAACAAGACGAAGATTAAATATGTAAATGCAGCCAATGCGCTGGACTACGCTTATGCCAAATACAGGGTCAAGAGTTCGTATGAGCTGGGAAGAAAATATGAACTGTACCAGATGATGAAGGAAGAGCAGGACAGGATAATGCGTATGACAGCAAACTTGAACGAGGCGGAGCAGGAACTGCACAGGCTGCTGAAAAATCTTGGCATGAGCCATGTCAATATCTGGCTTGGACAGATACGCGCACTGTACAGCCCTAAGGATATGGTGGAGGTGCGGCATGAACTGACGACACAGCGCCAGAAGCTGCGCAGCCAGATAGAGTATAATGAAAACCGTATTGCGGAGGCAAAGCAGGGAATCCGACAGGTGGCGGCAAAGCATCCGGATTTTACGGACGAGGCGGTGCATATTATCGAACAATATGAGCACCAGAACCTGCCGTCTTGATGCATGTGGGGAGATTTTCTGAGTATCCGCATTTTGTATTTTATATGCGTCAAAAAGGCATGCTGCTGCGGCAGCATTGCTATTGTGTACAGAAATCGCACTCGGAAAACAAGTTTTCCAGATGCGATTTTGTACACAATCGCCACATCACGTTCCGTGATGTGCGCTTTTGACGCATATAAAATACAAAATGCGGATAATCAAAGGGAAATTTTACTTGCCAATTATGAGCCGTGTGATAAAATGGAAATTAGGTTTTTATAATGGAGGATACAGTGATGAAGGAAAGATTGCAGGAAATCAGGGAGAAGGCGTTGGCACAGATCAATGCTACTGATTCGCTTGACAGATTAAATGATATCAGGGTCGCGTTTCTTGGAAAAAAAGGTGAGCTTACGGAAGTCTTAAAGGGCATGAAAGACGTGCTTCCTGAGGACAGGCCTGCTATCGGGCAGATCGTAAATGATACGCGCCAGACGATAGAGGAAGTTCTTGAAAATGCCAAAAAAGAAATTTCAGGCAAGATGAGGGAAATTCAGCTTAAAAGCGAGGTAATAGATGTAACGCTGCCTGCGAAGAAGAATTTTGTAGGGCACAGCCATCCGAACACGCTGGCGCTCGAGGAAGTCAAGAAGATTTTTATCGGCATGGGATATCAGGTTGTGGACGGACCGGAAGTCGAGTATGACTATTATAATTTTGAGGCGCTGAATATTCCGGCCAACCATCCTGCGAAGGACGAGCAGGATACATTTTATATTAATGATAAAATATTGCTGCGCACGCAGACATCATCAGTTCAGGTGCATGAGATGGAGCGCGGCAGGCTGCCGATCAGAATGATCTCGCCGGGGCGCGTGTACCGTGCAGACGAGGTAGATGCGACACATTCTCCATGTTTCCACCAGATTGAGGGCATGGTTATAGATGAGGGCGTTACATTTGCGGATCTGAAAGGGACGCTGGCCGAATTTGCAAAAGAACTTTTTGGACCGGATACCAAGGTAAAGTTCCGGCCGCATCATTTTCCGTTTACAGAGCCGAGCGCCGAGATGGATGTATCCTGCTTCAAATGCGGCGGAAAAGGCTGCAGGATGTGCAAGGGCGAGGGCTGGATTGAAATTCTCGGCTGCGGCATGATCCATCCGCATGTGTTTGAGATGAGCGGCATAGACCAGGAACGCTACACAGGTTTTGCGTTTGGTATCGGACTTGAGAGGATCGCACTGCTTAAATATGAGATCGATGATATGAGGCTGTTATATGAAAATGATATCCGTTTCTTAAAACAGTTCTAAAATAGATTGCGTGGAAAGGATTAAAGAATCATGAATACATCGTTTAACTGGGTTAAATCACTTGTTATGGGGTTGGAGGACGTAAGCAGCCAGCAATTCCGGGATGCGATGACGCTTTCGGGTACAAAAACAGAAGGTTTTGTGCAGCTGGATAAAAATCTTGAGAAAATTGTAGTCGGACAGATACAGTCCGTGGAAAAACATCCTGATGCGGACAAGCTTGTAGTCTGCCAGGTATGCATAGGCGATGAGACAATACAGATAGTTACAGGCGCTCCGAACATCACAGTGGGTTCATCAGGCCAGAAAGTGCCGGTCGTGCTGGACGGCGGCAGGGTAGCCGGAGGTCATGACGGCGGTGCGCTGCCGGAGGAC
>CANRBP010000044.1 GCA_947628875.1 uncultured Lachnospira sp. | reverse complement strand
TGTCACCTTGGATTTGCGCGCAGCATTGAGCGGATACGGATACGGCGGTATTTCACGCGGCTTTTGCTCCTCCTGCATATCAGGCTCCGTCTTTTCCTGCGCATTAATATCGCCTTGAACCGCCTGAACTGTATCCGGACGCGCGATGCCCGTTTCCGCCAGGCTTTCCCCTGCTTTGTGCAATATAACCTTAAAACGCCCTGTACATTCAGATTCCGGCTGGTAAACTGACGGCATCACCATATCAAAATAATCCAGGCAGGACGCCGCGTCCGAGTATGCATACATTCCCTGCATGCAAACCGCGTCAGCCGCTGCCCTCCATTTATCTTCGGCTTTCTCTGCATTGGCAGCTGTACCTGTCATTATCAGTTTTTCCCTGGCGCGCGTCATCGCCACATAAAGCACGCGCATTTCCTCACTTATGCTGTCGCGCAGCAGTTTCCTGCTTATTGCCGTTTTTATAAGAGTGGCGTTTTTCGTCCTCTTATCCAGGCGCACAACATTAGTTCCAACGCCAAGCTGCTGGTCAATGACTATCTCGCCTGACGCATCCTGCTGATTTATCTTTTTACCCATTCCGGCCAGTATCACGACTGGAAATTCAAGTCCCTTGCTCTTATGAATGCTCATCACGCGGACAAGATCCTCCTGTTCCCCAAGTTCAGAAGCCTCACCGAGATCCGTATCAAATTTCTGCATGCGCTCAATATACCTCAGGAAATTAAACAGTCCCTTGTAACTCGTATGTTCAAACGCCTCCGCACGCTCCAAAAGCATGTCCAGGTTTGCCTGCCTGCGGCTGCCTGCCGGCATTGTCCCGATATAATCATAGTAGCCTGTATTGTACATTATGTCCCAGAGCAGGTCATGCACCGATACTATCTCCGCCCTGTCGCGGTACACAGACAGCATATCCATAAACCTTCCGGCTTTTTTTAATATTTCCGGAGTTATGCCTGCTGCCTCTTCGTTTCCGCCGTCATATAGGCGCTTCATATTTTCATAGAGCAGGCATTTTTTGTCCTGCGCGCGCAGGGAAGCCAGTTCCTGCGTGCTAAATCTGCCAAAATAAGACAGAAGTACAGCAGCCATCGGGATATCCTGAAGCGGATTATCAACCGCTTTCAGGAAACTCAAGATAAGCTTTACCTCCCTCACATTGAAATAGCCTGAACCGGCATCGCTGAATGCCGGTATGCTGCGGCTCATAAGCACGTTGACAAACGTATCCGCCCAGCCTGAGACTGTCCTGGTAAGTATAACAATATCGCTGTATTTAATCCTGCGGTAATTGCCTGCCGCCGTTTTGTCATATACCATCACCGCCTGCCCGTCTGCGCCATTGACAAGCTTTTGGATAATTTCTGCGATCATGGCGCCTTCCAGTTCCCTGCCCGTGAGTTCCCCGTCTTTATCCTCTGACATATCAGCCACATAAATCTCCGTGTCAGGAAAGCATGTAAAATCCTGCCCGTTCTTGCACGGCGGATACTCAAACCCCGCGTTGAGCTGTACCTGTTCATCATACTTAATGCCGCAAAAATCGGGGTTCATAAGCCTGAAAAATATATCGTTCGTGCAATCCAGGACATTTTTACGGCTTCTGAAATTAGCCTGCAGCTCAATTTTAACCTGAGGGCTGTCCTCTTTTGTATAGCTGTTATATTTTTCAATAAACAGTTCCGGGCAGGCTAAACGGAACTTGTAAATACTCTGCTTGACGTCCCCGACCATATAAATATTATTCTGCTCCGGGCATATACGCCCCTTTGATACTGCACGCAGTATTTCCTCCTGCAGCATATTGCTGTCCTGGTATTCGTCAATCAGTATTTCTTCATAAAAACTGCTAAGCGCGTCAGCCGCAGGCGTGTAGCGGTTCTGCCCGTTCTCGCGCTGCACGAGCACATCAAGCGCCATATGCTCCATATCGCTGAAATCTATAATGTTCCGCTCGCGCTTGGCAGCCTGCATTCGCGCGGAAAAGTCCCTTGCAAGCGCAAGCATCATTTTAATCGAGCCCGCATTATCCCGGATATCCTGTATCGCCTTATCAATGCTTGATGCAAAAAGCTTTCCTTTAAGCACCTTCATGACAAAATTTTTGTAGCCGTTGCGCGCATTCTTGACAAGATTCTTTTTTTCCTCGGAAACTTCATTTGCACGGGAACGCCCGAGCGTGTCAAAATTTATCTGCCCGACCCGTCCGGCCAGCTGCGCAAAATTTACCGATCCAAGCAAAAAACGGATTCCTGCATGGTCTGACTGTATTGCGCCCAGATACATTTCCGGGCCTGCCGGACTTAAACAGATGTCTTCAAGCCTGTCATACAAACGATCATAATCGGCCAGCCTGAGCCTGATATCAAGCCAGGCTTTGAACTGCCGCATTTTCCTCAAGCTCCTCCTCGTTTTCTGCCGCATAGAGCGCGCTGCAGGCATCGTACCATTCATCTTCCCAAGGATAACTCCGTCCGAATCTGTACAGCTTGAGCACCAGATTTACGATGCCGGAATCATCTCGTCCTGTGCCGTAGGCATCCACGAAATCATAAAAAGCCGGATCATTTGCGCTGTAAAACTCTTCCAGCATATCTTCCATCACATCCATCTCAAGCAGCCGTATCTCACCTTCGTCCGCCGCACGGAATCCCGGGTCGATATCAAGCTGCGTAAAATAATTGCGCACAATATGCAGGCAAAAGCTGTCTATCGTTGTGATCGGCGCGTTATGTACAAGCGTAAGCTGGCGCTGAAGCTGCTGGTTTTCCGGATCTTCCTGAAGCATGCCGTCTATTTCAGCCCTGATGCGCTGTTTCATCTCGGCTGCCGCCGCCTTTGTAAATGTCACGACTACAAGCCGGTCTATATCCACAGGCGCATCCGGGTCTGTAATCTTGCGAAGGATACGCTCAACCAGAACGGCTGTTTTTCCTGAACCGGCCGCAGCCGCCACCAGCACATTGCAGCCATCTGTTTCAATCGCCCTTTTCTGCTGGCCTGTCCAATGGTTTCCCATTCTCATCAACCCCTTCTCTGATATTTTTCCACAACTGCTCATCTTTGAATTTTTTCATATGGCGATACCCCATGCCTTCCATGTCCGGCGCAAAGCCGCACACTGCTCCGTACGGGCAGTACTTGCATGAGCTGGCCGCCCCGCTCTCGTAGGGACTGACTGCAATGTCGCCGGACAGTATGCCGCGCCCAATATCCGTTGATTTAAGCGCCACATACCTTCCAAGCTGCTCAAACTGTTCTGCGCTCATCGTCCGGCTCTTTGACAGATCAATCCCTCCATCAGACTTAAAAGACACCGGAATAACCTTCGATTTCTTTTCAGCAATGCCGTCCATGAGGCGCACGACATCAGCATCGCTGCTGGCAACGCCGCACATGCGCAGCTCCTCCTGAATCTGCTCCTCGACTTCCTCCCGGCTGCCTCCGGCATTTTCAATGAGCGGATCTTCAATATTGTAGTAAAAAATGCCTGCCGGAATAATGTTCTTTCCTGGATGGCGTTTTCCTTCGATCTGCATGGCGGCGCGCATATACATTACAAGCTGCATCTTAATGCCATAATAAGCCTGAACCAGATCAAAATCCGATCTGCCGGATTTATAATCCACAATCCGCACATATATGTTATCCTTATCCTCACAGATATCAATCCGGTCTATTTTTCCACGCACCGTCATTCTTGCCGTAATATCTTCCATCACGATATCCTGCTCATCGATCAAAAAATCCATCTCATAGGAATCAGGCGCAAATGTTCCGCTCGCCAGCTGCTTCCCAACCGCCCAGAGCGTCCTGTCCGCCAGATCTGTCATACGCCTGACCAGAAATTCATTTCGGCTGTTTTCCTTCAAAATAGTGTCCCCATACTCTCCGGCGATAGCTGCGATGCTTTTTGCGACCATACTGCGGCGCTGCTCATCGTCAAGCAGATTCAGTTTCTTTTTCTGCGCCGCCGCTGCCCTGGAAACTTCCTCAATCACAGCATGAAGGACTGTTCCGAAGTCTCTCACGGCGAAACGGTATTCTTCCCTCTCGCGCAGTTCCATTCCATATTGAAGAAAATACGCAAATCTGCATGAGGCATATTTTTCAAAAGCAGAAACGCTCCCCTGCAGGTATCCGCCATACAATGCGGCTGCTGTGCTTTCTGTCAGAGTACGCACGAACGCATCACGGCTCCAGGCGATATCAGCCTTCGGGATACGGATACATGAAAGCTGTTCTCCATACTGCTCGTCTGTCTCCTGTACCATAGCAGGAAACAGGCGCCGCAGATCCCTGACCAGATAGGACGGCAGCATGGTTTTTCCAGAACTGTCCCTTCCTGCATATGTGATATAGAGATATTCGGAGGCCTTTGTAAGGATCAGGTACAGGTAAAAACGCTGTATAAACGCTTTCTCGCGTGATGACGGCGACAGAGACACTTGCAGCTTTTCGAGAACATCTCTGTCAGCTTCGGACAAAAGGCCGCCATTTTCATTTTTTTTCGGCACATAGCCATCATTAACACCGACAAAAAACAGGACTTTCACATTGTCCAGCCTCGTCCTCTCAATGTCGCCGATCATTACGCAGTCAGATGTCGGCGGTATCAGGCCGACTTTAATTTCCTCAAACCCTGCATCTACTATCCGGTTGAACTCGCGTATCCCTACATGCTCATCGCCAAGCAGCTCCACGATCCTGTCCATCAGCCCAATTACCTTTTTATAGAGCTGGTCGTATTCATTGCCTGTCTCCGGCAATCCGGCAAGCTGCTGTATCCGCGATTGCGCATCCATCACAGTCACAAACCTGTAGACAGCCGTCACAAATTCCCGTACATTTGCCTGTTTGTCCTTTAGCGCCTGCTCAAGTTCTAAAAAAGGCGCTGTTATCTGCTCCCGAAGGCTGTTTAAATGTTCCAGCGGATAGGCGTTCCGTCCACGCCCGCCTTTTTTCCATGGTTCATGCCATGCCTTATGCCCCCGTATGCCCAGCGCCAGGCAATAGTTGTCAAGCAGATCAACATCTTTCCGCTCAATGCCCGTAAAACCCGTGCGCAGGTATCGGAACACGCTGTCATAAGTATAGCCGCGCTCGACCACCTCAAGCGCGCTGCGGATAAACTCCACAAACGGGTTGTCCGTAATGGATTTTTTGTGATCCACAAAGCATGGAATATCATTCTGTCCGCACAGATTGCCTGCCAGTTTTCCATATGCCGCCATATCGCCCGTCACAATGGCTATATCCCGATAGCGGTATCCCTCCTGCCTTGTCAGCCGTATGATATTGGCAATGCAGAACCTAAGCTCCTCCTTTGGCGTCCTGGCTGCATACAGCCGGATATGCCGGGGTTTTTCCGCAAAATGCGCACGGCTGTATCGGAAAATATTTTTTTCAAGAAATACAAGATCCATAGCCGTCTTTTCCCCGGTGCCGAACCGCGGATTATGCTCCGCACTCAGGCAAACAGGGTCTTTCACGGCAATATGCTCCAAATCGCATATGCGCATCAGCTTCTGTATCATATCCTTGCTCATAAAAAACAGATTCTGCATGCCCTCGCAGACAAAAATCTGTTCTTTCGCATCAATTGTCACAGAAATCTGAATATCCCTGCTATGTATGAGCAGAAGCCGTATAAGCTTGTACTGTATAGGCGTAAAGCCTGTAAAACCGTCAAAAATTATTTCACTCTGCTTTATAATTTCAGATTTTTCAACTACGCTGCACAGCACATCAAGTATCTCTTCCGAAGCTATATAGCTGCTGCTGATATAGTCCTGAAACGCTTCGTATATCAGACGGATATCGGCCAGCTTTGCAGAAAGCTGCGGTTTGTCCGCCGTCTGCTCCTGAAGGCCGCATAGACGCTCCGGATCTATATCATACTGCAGAAGCTCGGAAATGACGGATTTCAGTTCGGAAACAAATCCTGTTTTTTGAATGCTGCTCCCAAAATACTGCATCTGCTTTTTATGTTTTTCAAGCAGACGGCGCACTATCAGGTTTTTGCCTGTATCATCAAGCACAGGCCTGCTCTCCCTCCCTGTTTCCTCAAAAACTTTGTATGCCAGCCGGTCAAAGCTAACGGCATCGATATTCAGAATCCCCCTGTTCGGATGGCTCATAACCAGTTTTTTCTGCGTAGCCATCGTATACTGCTCCGGAACCACCACTATATAGTTGTTTTCCGGATGCTGTATTGATTTTTGAATGATATTCCGGTATATGTATTCGGATTTTCCCGAACCTGAACTGCCTATAACAAGCTGTAAAGCCATTTTACCTCATTTCCGCGCTGCTTTTTGCGCAAAACTGCAAATCCGTGCCAGGCAATGAAAAACAATGATTTTCCATATGCGGCATCTTCCTTACTCAAAATTGCCGTGCAAAAAATTTATTTTCCGCAAAGGCTATTAATTTTCATAATCCAGCGATCTGATACATACGTTTATAATAACAAAAAGGAAAGTGTGTGTATATGAATACAAAGACAAAAATCGTGGTTATCCATATGCGCCATCTGATTATTGGCGCCATTGCAGCAGCCGCAGCAGCTGCCGCCATTATTTTTCTTGCACTGTCCCTGCTCAAGCCATCCGATACCGGCAGCAGCTCAGGAACATCTGCCGGCAGCAGCCGTTCTGACGCGGCCACCGGCAAAAATGCCGTGCATACATATACGCCAGGCGTATACACCTCGACCGTCATCTTAAACGGCACGCCTGTTGATATCCAGGTTACAGTAGATAAAAATAATATTAACAGCATTGAAATGGTTAACATTTCTGATTCCATCACTACTATGTATCCGCTTATACAGACAAATTTTGACGAGATTGCAGCTGCCGTCAAGGACAGCGGTACTGCAAAAAACATACCTTACGATGCCAGCAGCAAATATACATCTACCCTGCTGCTAAACGCCATACAGTCCGCATTAGACAAATGTACCATTCAATAAAAATATTTTCCCTGTAAGCCTGAAAAAGGACTGCGGCAATAAGAAAAGCATATACAATATATAGTTCCATGCAAATCTGCTAAAATACTATAATTATATATCCAATGCTTAATGCTGCAGTCCCTTCTGTTTCTTAATCATACATCTGCCTGCCGGTTTTTTTCAAACAGGTTTACCTCATCTGACTGGCCGACATTCCAAAAACCGTCATAGCCTCTCTCCTCAAGCCTGCCCAGAAATTTCCCAAGTTTTTTCGGCTTTATGTACAGCGATGCGGACATTCCGCCTGTCCGTAGATTGTCCGCTGTCCGCACAGCCTCTGTAAACTGATCGGGGTCATAGACAACTGCAATCTTTTGCTTCCTTCCCGGAATCTTGATGCCGCTGTCTGCCAAAATAGCAAAAATACGTTCAAATCCGATAGAGAAACCGACCGCCGGGATCTCTTCATTCAGGAATTTGCCTATCAGTTTGTCATACCGGCCGCCGCCTGCTATTGCTCCCTTGAAATCAAGGCTCTCCACCTCAAAAACCGTTCCCGTATAATAACCCTGTCCGCGCACGAGCGTCAGGTCAAATACAATGTCATAATGCCCATCTGACAGTTCCTGCACCGTCTCGATTATATGCCTCAAGCCGGCCGCAGGCGTCTTGTCATTCAAGATGGCTTCTGCAGCTTCCAGGCTGAACTCTTTGCGCTCCAAAAAATCCGTAAACGCAGCCACAGCGCGAGGCTCAAAATTTTTCTGTTCAAGCTCGCTGCATACGCCGTCTGCTCCGATTTTATCCAGCTTGTCAAATGTAATGCATACGCTGTCCAGATCTTTTTGCTCAAACCCAAAAGAGAGAAGTACTGCGCGCAGCAGCTTCCGGTCATTGACTTTAATCTTGTAATTTTTCATGCCAATGGCATCAAGCGCCTTTGCTGTAGTCAGGATTAATTCTATCTCTGAGTCTGATGACGCTGAACCGATAATGTCAATATCACACTGGACAAACTCACGAAGCCTCCCTTTCTGCGGACGTTCCGCGCGGTATGCTCTGTCAATCTGTATGCACTTCATAGGCAGCGTAAGTTTGTCTTTATTGTTTGCATAATAACGGCTGAGCGGCAATGTCAGGTCATACCTCAGTCCTATATCCGCCAGCTCGTTTTCGCCAGCCGCATCTGCTGCCTTTGCGAGCGCCTTTTCAAGCTTATCCCCGCGCTTGAGGATTTTGAAGATCAGGTTGAGGTTATCGCCGCCATCGCTCTTGTCCAGATTCTCTATATCCTCAATCGCCGGCGTAATGATATGCTCAAAACCGTTCTCCTCATATACCTCAAGGATGCGCTGCTGCAGATAATCCCTTATCTCCACCTCGTTCGGCAGATAATCATTTGTCCCCTTTACTGTTGATATTTTCATAGCCTGCTTGCTCTTTTCCTTTCCTACACTTTCTTACGGCCGGCCGCCTGCGGCAGGAAACAGCCGTATTTATGCATCTGCCTCATCTATCGCCTTGCCGATGTCATGGCGCATATATTTATTGCCAAAATCAACCCATTCTGTCGCAGCATATGCGTTGGCACGCGCTTCTTTCAGATTGCTGCCGAGCGCCGTCACGCCAAGCACGCGGCCGCCGCTGGTAACGACCCTGCCATTGCTGTCAAACTTAGAACCGGCATGGAACAGATAATAACCATCTTTTCCTTCAAAATTTTCCATGCCCTTGATCTCAAAGCCTTTTTCATATGCCAGCGGATAACCGTCAGACGCAAGCACAACGCACACGCAAGCATTATCCTCAAAACGGAGATCAATCCGGTCAAGCGTGCCATCGATACAAGCTTCAAAAACGTCCACAATATCATTTTTCATTCTCGGCAGCACAACCTGCGCCTCAGGGTCGCCGAACCTGGCATTGTACTCAAGCACCTTCGGGCCGTCCTGCGTCAGCATGAGTCCAAAGAATATTACGCCCTTAAACGGCCTTCCTTCCGCTTTCATCGCATCTACAGTTGCCTGGTATATATGCTCCCGGCAGAATGCATCGACTTGCTCCGTATAAAAAGGACTAGGAGAGAAATTGCCCATGCCTCCGGTATTCAGGCCTTCATCGCCGTCCTTTGCGCGCTTATGATCCTGTGCTGATGACATGATCTTTATTGTGCTGCCGTCCACAAATGACAGCACGGACACTTCCCTGCCCGTCATAAATTCCTCTATCACGATAGTGTTTCCGGCATCACCAAACTTTTTGTCCGTCATCAGCTCATCTACACCGGCCAGCGCTTCCTCTTTTGACGCGCATATAAGCACGCCCTTGCCAAGAGCCAATCCGTCCGCTTTCAGGACGATCGGATATTTTGCGCCTTCCAGATATGCCTTTGCCTCATCTGGCGACTGAAAAGTTTCATATGCCGCTGTAGGAATATTGTATTTTTTCATCAGATTTTTTGAAAATGCTTTTGAGCCTTCCAAAATTGCTGCATTTTTCCTCGGGCCAAACACCCTCAGCCCGGCAGCCTCAAACACGTCCACGATGCCGCCTACAAGCGGATCATCCATGCCCACCACGGTAAGATCAATTTCCTTTTCCTTTGCAAATGCTGCAAGCTCGTTAAACGCCATTGCAGGAATATCAACGCACTCTGCAATCTGTGCGATGCCCGCATTACCCGGCGCGCAATAAATCTTATCCACGCGGCTGCTCTGTGCGATCTTCCAGCAGAGCGCATGTTCGCGTCCGCCGCCGCCCACTACAAGTACTTTCATCGTTTCTGGATTTCCTTTCTATATATTGATAAAAATCAGCTTCTGCGTTTCCCGATTTTTACTGGCCATTATGTGCGATCTGGTTTATAACCTGCGGAAGCAGCTTCCACTCCGCCTGCTCCATAACCCTGCGCTGCAGAATCTCAGGCGTATCGCCCGGCTGCACTTCCACAGCCTTCTGCGCGATTATCTCACCTGTATCCATACCCTCGTCCACATAATGGACTGTCGCGCCAGTCACCTTTACTCCCTTTTCAAGCACTGCCTCATGCACTTTCAGGCCGTAATACCCAACGCCGCAAAATGAAGGTATAAGCGACGGATGAATATTGATTATCCTGTGCGAATACGCATGAACCATTGCCTCCGGTATACGGACAAGATAGCCTGCGAGCACGATAAGGTCAGCTTTTAGCGCATCGACCTGTTTAAGCAGTTCTTCGTTGAACTGCTCCCTGCCTGCATAGTCCTTCGGAGATATGCAATATGCCGGAATGCCGTTTTCCCTGGCCCGCACAAGCGCATAAGCGTCTGCATTGTTGCTGATGACCGCCGTTATTTCCGTGTCCGTGATCAGGCCGCTGCGTATGCCGTCAATGATAGCCTGCAGGTTTGTTCCGCCGCCGGATACCATGACCACGATTTTTAACATATTATTACTCCCTTCTCACCGGCTTTAACTGTGCCAATCACGCAAGCCGACTCGCCGGCTGCCTTTACAGCGTCCAGAACGGCCTGCGCATCAGACGGCGCAACCGCAAGAACCATGCCTATACCCATGTTAAATGTGTTATACATTATCTTTTCTTCAATATTGCCATCATTCTGCAGCATCTTAAAGATAGCAGGAACCTCATAACTGTCCTTTTTTACCTCTGCATACATGCCATCCGGCAGCATTCGCGGTATATTTTCATAAAAACCGCCGCCTGTGATATGGCTGCATCCCTTAATCCTAACGCCTGCCTCTTTAACAGATTTAAGCGTTTTAACATAAATCTTTGTCGGGGCAAGCAGCGCCTCGCCGAGGGTCGTCCCCAGCGCTTCATAGTATGTATTCAGAGCTTCTTTTGTTATCGTAAAGACATTGCGCACCAGCGAAAAGCCATTGCTGTGGACGCCGCTTGACGCGATGCCTACCAGCGTATCGCCGGCCTGAATGTCACTGCCCGTTATCAAATCTTTTTCATCAACGATCCCGACTGCAAAACCGGCCAGGTCATATTCATCTACAGGATAAAATCCCGGCATTTCAGCCGTCTCTCCGCCAATAAGCGCGCATTCCGACTGAAGGCAGCCATCTGCAACGCCTTTTACTATAGCCGCTATCTTCTCAGGCTCATTTTTTCCGCATGCTATATAATCAAGGAAAAACAGCGGTTCGCCACCGGCACACGCAATATCGTTTACGCACATCGCAACGCAGTCGATGCCGACCGTATCATGCCTATCCATCGTAAATGCCAGTTTCAGCTTTGTGCCAACGCCATCTGTGCCGGACACCAGCGTTGGTTTTTCCATCGACTTAAACTTTTCCATTGAAAATGCGCCGGAAAATCCGCCAATTCCGCCAAGCACTTCCGGGCGGAGCGTTCTGGCAACATGCTCCTTCATCAGTTCCACTGACTTGTAACCTGCTTCAATATCCACACCAGCTTTTTTGTAATCCATTTTTATCTCCATTTCCAAATTTCTGCGTACTGCATTAATAATTTTTATAACCTGTTTCCTGGAGCCGCGCATCTTTTTTCTGTACGCTCTCCTTTAACCCGCGGCTGTATTCTTTCAGACGTCCAAGCAGAGCGTCATCTGATGTCGCAAGTATCTTTGCCGCAAGCAGGCCAGCGTTTGCTCCGCCGTTAATGGCCACCGTTGCGACCGGAATGCCTGTCGGCATCTGAACGATCGAGTAAAGCGAATCCCTGCCGCCAAGCGATACTGTGTGCATCGGTATGCCAATGA
>CANRBP010000043.1 GCA_947628875.1 uncultured Lachnospira sp. | reverse complement strand
TCCTGCTCATCTTCAACGTCCTGGACGGAAAGGAATTTTACCCTGTCCGGGTTCACTTCGCCAATGTAGTCCTTGAGTACGCCGATATTGCTGTTTTCACAGCCAAGTCCGAGCACGAGTACCGCACCGGCATTAGGATGGTTTATCAGATCAGCCAGAATCGTCCTTGTATTCTCCTGATCCTCGCTCATCTGCGAACATCCGTAAGGATGCGTGAAGGCAACGACCTCATCAACGCCTTCCGGCTTTTCTGCACGCGCAGCAGTTTCCAGCGCCCTGGCTATAGAGTTTACGCATCCGACTGTCGGAATGATCCAAACTTCATTGCGCACGCCGACTTTGCCGTTCTCCCTCATATATCCTTCAAAGAACGCCTCCTCTGTCGGTTCTACGTCCTTTCCGGTCGGGTTGTACGTATATTCCAGCAGTTCGCCCAGCGCCGTCTTTAAGTTATGAGTGTGTATCCATGCTCCGACAGCAACATCTTCCTGTGCATAACCGATCCTGAAGCCGTATTTAATGACCGGATCCCCTTTGCCGACCGGCTTAACCGCAAATTTATGTCCCTGCGGTATATCTTCCACAGTTGTCACCTGGCTTCCGGCTACATCTAGCGTTGTTCCCTTTTCAATAGGCCTGAGCGCAACCGCTACGTTGTCGTTGTCATTAATTTTAATAAAATCCTGCATCTTCCGCCTCCCTCTGCGTGATATTTTTATTAAGCATAAATATCCGCTGATGCCCTGTTTCCGGCCGATTAAGCCTTTACCAGGTCTGCAACAACAGCTTTCATGCCTCTTTCACGTATGTCAGCAATATAACCTGACACTGCCGCCTCAAGTCCTTCAATCTTTGTAAGATCTTCTCCGCCAAAGAACTTTGTGTTGCTCAGGTAAGCTTTTGTAAATTCTTCCGGTGATTTTGCAGAATTTTCTTTGAAGAAGTCAAGAACCGCCTTGTCATCACGGATATTATACTTCTCACCGTTCCTGTCGCCCTGCAGGCATATTCCGCCGTTAAACTCAACCTCTGTCTGCGATGTATAGAAACTCATCAGCGCCGCGATAGAGAATGTCAGGTATTTAGGAAGCTTATTGAACTTCTTTACATATCCCAGCAGCGATGGCAGGCAGCGCGCTTCCCACTTGGATACAGAGTTAAGCGAAATATCCAGAAGCTGGTGCCTTATGAACGGGTTGAGGAAACGGTCGATAACCGCTTTGGCAAATTCATCGCATTCTTCCTTTGATAATGAGAGAGTCGGTATAACCTCGTCAAACAGCGTCTCTTCCATATACTGGCGTATAACCGGATCATCCATGGACTCTTTTACGATATCATTGCCAGACAGGAATGATGCCAGCACAAATGAAGTATGCGAGCCGTTGAGTATCCTGACCTTCCTCTCCTTATACGGATGATGATCCTTTGTAAATACTACATTCAAGCCTGCCTGCTTAAACGGAAGCTCCTTTTCCAGCTGTTCCAGAGGCAGATTTGAATCGCTCTCGATAACCCACAGGCCGAATGTTTCGCCTCTGTCAATAAGCTGATCTTCATATCCCCACTTCTCGCAGAGTTCAGCAGCCTCATCTCTCGGATAACCCGGAACGATCCTGTCTACCAGCGTTGGGCAGAATGAGCATGCTGTGTTTACCCAATCCTTAAAGCCGTCTTCCAGTTTCCAGAGGTCAATAAACTGCATAATACATTTCTTCAATTCAATGCCGTTATCAGCTATCAGCTCGCATGGCAGCAATATCAGGCCCTTGTCCGCAGCTGCATTGAACTTCTTATATCGCTCATATAAAAGCTTTGTAAGTTTGCCAGGATATGTCTTTGGCGGACATGCGTTAAAATCATCTGTCTCGTCAAATACAATGCCGGCTTCTGTCGTGTTGGAAACGATAAAGCGGAGCGTCTCAGATGTGCCATAAGCCATAAA
Source organism: uncultured Lachnospira sp. (assembly GCA_947628875.1). Lineage (GTDB taxonomy): Bacteria > Bacillota > Clostridia > Lachnospirales > Lachnospiraceae > Lachnospira. The sequence goes on along the minus strand of CANRBP010000043.1, from coordinate 9,757 downwards.
TTTGTCATAATCCTCAATAGCTGCCACCGCATCCATAACAGAAGTGATCTGGCGCGTTATCTCTTTCGGCTGTCCGTTCTCATAGCCTCTCAGCTGAAGCGTATACTGGCACTCCTGGTCATGAAACCTTTCCAGCGTCCCAAACTCGATTGGCTTTACGATAACCACGCCGCCGTTGAAATCTGTCTTTTCGTTCGTCACATCGAAGATATAATCCACAAATGCCCTAAGGAAATTACCCTCTCCGAACTGCATGACCTTTACCGGCCTGTCCACTGCATGTGTAATACTTTTGTTTAATCTTTGCATCTTCAATCTCCTTTTTCCTCTGGGAGCCGTCCCATTTTTTAACCAGTAAATGGCAGAAACATTCGTGCAATGTAAGCGCTTCCAACCCCCTGATAAAACATGATATAAATACAGCCGTTAAAACGCGGCATAAATATAACTGTTTTTTGAATATAAAATATTTTCACATCGCACTTGTTTTTATTATAATACCATTGTATAATGAATTTATCAATATTGTAAGTGCTTACATTTCCACTTTTTTTACATTTTTAACAAACAGATTCCTGGCAGCCGGGAATATCCGTCCATTATTTGCCTGTTTCAGGTACGCCGCACAGCGGCCATCTGATTGGGGAAAGGCGTTGTTTTCTATGAATATATATGATGTATCAAAAAAAGCCGGCGTTTCCATAGCTACTGTATCGCGCGTGCTAAACGGCAATGCAAATGTCAGCGAAAAAACCCGCGAGCGGGTCCTGTCCGCTATAAAGGAGCTTGACTATACGCCCAATGTATTTGCCCGGGGACTCGGCCTGAATACTATGAAGGCTGTTGGCATCATGTGTACCGACTCATCAGATATTTATCTGGCAAATGCCATATATTATCTTGAAAGGGAACTTCGCCGTTTTAACTATAATGCCATATTGTGCTGTACCGGCAATGATGCAGGCGCCAGGAAAAGCTGCATGCAGCTTCTTCTCGACAAGCGCGTGGATGGTATTATTCTGGCCGGTTCGCAGTTTATATGCCGGGACGCAGGCGTGGACGGTTATGATTATATCATTGAAGCTGCAAGGGAGCTTCCGATCGTGCTTGTAAACGGCCGTCTTGACGGGAACCGTGACGGATGCCGTCTTTATTCGGTGCTGTGCGCAGACAGAGAAGCCGTATGCAGTGCGGCCTCGCAGCTTATCGAGGCCGGCCGCAGGAATATTGTCTATCTGTATTCCGGAACTTCATACAGCAGCCTGAACAAGCTGGACGGTTTCACTGATGCCATGAATCAGGCAGGCCTGCCTGTCCGTCCTGAGTACCTGCGGCAGTGCACCAGGGATATCGCAGGCGCACGCGGCAGCCTGGAAGCGCTTTACAGCAGCCGTATGCCTTTTGACGCCGTTATCGCTTCAGATGACATGCTTGCAGTCGGAGCTGTTAAATTTGCATTTGCGCACGGCATACGCGTGCCTGACGATTTAGAAATTATCGGGTATAACAATTCAGTACTTGCAAATTGTACCGAACCTGAGTTAACATCTATAGATAACAGGGTTGAGCTTGTATCGACCCGTGCGGTACGCCTGCTAATACAGGTTTTAGGCGGCGGCAGCGCTCCGCCATTGGATATCGTTGCCGCTGAATTAATAAAACGCAACACAACAAAATTTTAATGTTTAGGAGGAAGAAAACATGAAACAATTCATGGACAAGGACTTTTTATTGTCCACACCTACCGCGCAGCATCTCTATCATGATTATGCTGCAAAAATGCCGGTTCTGGACTACCACTGCCACATCAACCCAAAGGAGATCGCTGAGGACCGCAAGTTTGAAAACATCACCCAGGTATGGCTTGGCGGCGACCATTACAAATGGCGCCAGATGAGGACGAACGGCGTAGACGAAAAGTACATCACAGGCGATGCGTCCGACCGCGAGAAGTTCCAGAAATGGGCTGAGACGCTTGAAATGGCGATCGGCAATCCGCTGTATCACTGGAGCCACCTTGAACTGCAGCGCTACTTTGGCTATAACGGCGTATTAAACGGCGAGACTGCTGAGGAAGTATGGAACCTCTGCAACGCAAAGCTTCAGGAAGCTTCCATGTCCGTAAGAAACCTGATCAAGCAGTCCAATGTGACGCTTATCTGCACAACAGATGATCCTGTTGATTCTCTTGAGTGGCACAAGCAGATAGCAGAAGATGCGTCATTTGACGTTCAGGTTCTGCCTGCATGGCGCCCTGACAAGGCGATGAACCTTGAAAAGCCGGAATATCTTGATTACCTCAAGACTCTTTCCGATGTCAGCGGCATTAATATCAGCTCCTTCGCTTCCCTGAAAGATGCCCTGAAAAAAAGGCTTGAGTTTTTTGCATCAATGGGCTGCTCCGTTTCTGACCATGCGCTTGAATATGTCATGTATAAGCCTTACACTGATGAAGAGATCGAAGCCATCTTTGCAAAACGCCTGGCTGGCGAAACTGTAACTGTTGAGGAAATGAACAAATTCAAGACTGCATTCATGGTATTTATGGGCAAGGAGTACAACCGCCTCAACTGGGTAATGCAGCTGCACTACGGCACTATCCGCGACAATAATACTTTAAGATATAACCAGCTCGGCCCTGATACCGGTTATGACTGCATAAACACATACGACTGCTCCGCTGAGATGGCGCAGTTCCTGAATGCGCTTAACATCACTGACGAACTGCCGAAGACGATCATCTACTCTCTTAATCCGTCTGTAAATGCAGCAATCGGCACTGTGATCGGCTGTTTCCAGGATTCCAAGGCTGTCGGCAAAATCCAGCAGGGTTCTGCATGGTGGTTCAATGATCACAAAGTCGGCATGACAAACCAGATGACAAGCCTGGCCAACCTGAGCCTGCTCGGCAATTTCATCGGCATGCTCACAGATTCCAGGAGCTTCCTCTCCTATACAAGGCATGAGTATTTCAGGCGCATCATGTGCGAACTTATCGGCGGCTGGGTAGAAAACGGCGAATATCCGGCAGACGAAAAAGCTCTTAAAAAAATCGTTGAGGGAATCTCCTACAACAATGCTGTAAGATACTTCGGATTTAATCTGTAAAAGGCTTTGCCTCATAAAAATAATAACCGCCGGCAAAAAAGCCGGCGGCTATTATTTTATCTGCGTCTTTGTTTTTTCTCTCTGTTTTCCTTCAGGTTTTCAAGCGTGTGCATCTTGCCGGACTGCCCTTTGATTTTCGGCTTTTCGCCGACCTCAGGCATCCACATCATCTTTCCTATCTGTTTTGTCATGCTCAGCATGCACTCCGGGCAGAATCTGCCGTACCTTATCTCCGCGCCGCAGGCCTCGCACCGGATATATATATCTGAGCCGTCCGGTATCTCCACGCGGCCTTCCCTCAGAAACTGGTTTATCACATCAATATCAACGCCTGTGTTATCCGATATGACAATTGGCTGCGCTCCGTTAGCCTCAAGGAATTCGCGCACTTTACCATAATCTGATAATTCTGTTTTTCCGCAGTATGGGCATTTATAGAGTTCGCCATACACGTACTTCATCATTGAATTGCATCCAGGGCATAATTTGACTTTATCGTATTGCTGTCCTCCCCGCTTGCTCTGAATTTCCCTCAGGCGGATGATTTCTTTGTCTATTTCTTTTTTATTTTTCATCTGCTACGCCCCTTTCTCAATCCATTTATTCTTCGTCCGGTTCATCCCAGTTATGGTATACGTTCTGCACATCGTCTTCCTCATCAAGCAGATTCAAAATCCTTCTCATTTTTTTGATATCATCTTCAGCGGAAAGTTCCACGTAATTTTGCGGAATCATTGTAACTTCAGCGGAAACAAAAGTTATGCCTGCTTCTGCCAGCGCATCGTTTACAGCCTCAAAATCATCTGGTTCAGTCACTACTTCGTAGCAGTCATCTTCTTCATTGAAATCCTCTGCGCCTGCATCAAGAGCCATCATCATAAGCGTATCCGCATCTTTGGTGCAGCCTTCCTTATCAATTATCATCTGTCCCTTGTTCGCAAACATAAATGAAACGCAGCCCGGCGTGCCGACATTTCCGCCGCCCTTCGTGAACGCGTTGCGGATATTTGACGCCGCCCTGTTCCTGTTATCTGTCAGCGCCTCTACAATGATCGCAGTGCCGTTTGGACCGTAACCCTCATACACGACAGTCTCAAAATTGCTCATATCCGTGCTGGAAGCCTTCTTAATCGCCCTCTCAATGGTATCATTCGGCATATTGGCCGCTTTTGCCTTTGCAACGACCTGCCTCAGCTTGCTGTTGTTATTGACATCCGGTCCGCCTTCTTTGACCGCAACCATTATCTCCTTGCCGATCCTTGTAAAAATCTTTCCTTTCGCCGCATCATTTGCCGCTTTCTTATGTGCAATATTTGCGAACTTTGAATGTCCTGACATAGTAATAATCCTCATTTCTACGCTGCCTTTTGCGCATAGAAGCAGCTTTGTGCCAGGCAGCGCACAGGCACAAAGCGCTATTATAACATTTATTCAAAAATGCCTTCAAATTTAACTTTTTTCTTAAAAATTTTCTTAAAGATTATCCTAAAGATTATCTTATAGATTATCTTAAAGGTTATCCTTTATCATGCCTATCATTTCTTCGTATTCTTCATCGGTCAGATAATTCATATCAGGATTCATAAGGAATACGCCGCCCCACTCATACTCATCTTTATATTTCGGGCAGAGATGAAAATGCAGGTGATGGCCTGTATCTCCATAAGCGCCATAATTTATCTTATCAGGATTGAATGCAGCCATGATTGCCCTTGCAACCCTTGCAACATCTTCAAAATAAGCCGCGCGCTCCTCAGCAGTCAGCTCATTTATATCCCCTACATGCTTTTTATGTGCCACAATGCACCTTCCGACATGGCTCTGCTCTTTAAACAGATATACCTTTGACGTCTCAAGTTCGCAGATTTTAATTCCGAATTTTTCAACCAGCTCACCCTCTGCACAGTACGCGCAATTTTCATCAAACATAATTAAATTCCTCCTTTAATGTTATATTTTTAATTTGCATCTTTTATAGAAAAACTGATCCTGCCCATCTTGTCCTTGCCCATGCATTTACACCGCACATGATCGCCGAGCGTCAGCACATCTTCAACATGATTTATGCGCTCCCTTGCCACCTTGGAAATGTGTACCATTCCCTCCCTGCCTGGAGCAAATTCGATAAATGCGCCAAACTCTTTGATGCTTACAACTTTTCCTTCGTATATCTTGCCTTCCTCAAAGTCTTCAACGATTGTGCGTATATATTTCATCGCCTTGTCCATGCCTTCCTGTTCGAGGCCGCAGACAGATACGAAGCCGTCATCAGAAATATCAATCTTAACGCCGCACTCTTCAATGATCGCGTTGATAACCTTGCCGCGCTGCCCGACAACTTCTCCTATCTTGGACGGATCGATTGTTGTCTGTATTATCTTCGGAGCATACTTGCCGACAGACGTCCTCGGCTCCGCGATCGCAGGCTTCATGCAGGTATCCATGATAAACAGCCTGGCTTCGCGCGCTCTCGCAATAGCTTCCTCAACGATCGGCCTTGTCAGTCCGTGGATCTTGATATCCATCTGGATAGCTGTTATACCCTCTGTTGTGCCTGTCACCTTGAAGTCCATATCTCCAAAAAAGTCCTCAAGTCCCTGTATATCGGTCAGCACAATATAATCATCATCTGTCTCGCCTGTGACAAGTCCGCATGAAATACCGGCTACCATTCTTTTAATCGGCACGCCGGCAGCCATCAGAGACATGCATGATGCGCAGGTTGACGCCATAGATGTTGATCCGTTGGACTCAAATGTCTCCGAAACGGCACGGATACTGTACGGAAATTCTTCTTCTGAAGGCAAAACCGGTATCAGCGCTTTTTCAGCAAGAGCGCCGTGCCCTATCTCACGCCTTCCCGGCCCTCTTGACGGTTTAGTTTCTCCGACTGAATAAGACGGGAAATTATACTGATGTATATATCTTTTTTCGGTCACGTTATCATCAAGGCCGTCTACCTTCTGCGCCTCAGAAAGCGGCGCCAGTGTCACGATGTCGCATATCTGAGTCTGTCCCCTCGTAAACATTGCAGAGCCGTGCACGCGCGGTATAATGTCAATCTCAGCAGACAGCGGACGGATCTGAGTGATTGCGCGGCCGTCCGGCCTCTTGCGGTCTTTAAGTATCATCTTGCGGACCGTCTTTTTCTGATACTGGTAAACAGCTTCGCCTAAAACTGCCAGCCATTCTTCATTTTCCGCAAACGCCTCTTTCATCTTCTCCGTTATCGCATCAATGTTTTTGTCCCTTGTCTGCTTGTCATCGGTAAAGACTGCTTCTTCCATCTCTTCCGGCGTGACGATCTGCTTCATCGCCTCAAACATCTCAGCCGGAACAGCGCAGCTGACATATGCGTGCTTTTCCTTGCCTGTTTCCGCTACGATCTTGTCAATAAATTCAATAATCGTCTGGTTGATATCATGCGCCTTGTAAATAGCCTCTATCATTTTTGCTTCCGGGATCTCATTTGCGCCGGCCTCGATCATGATGACTTTATGCCTGGTCGATGCCACAGTCAGCTGCAGGTCGCCGCTGTCCCATACAGACTGGGACGGATTAATGACAAACTCGCCGTCAGCCATGCCGATCTGCGTTGTTGCACACGGTCCGTCAAACGGTATATCCGAAATGCATGTTGCGATTGAAGCGCCCAGCATGGCAAGCAGCTCCGGACGGCACTCCGTATCAACAGACATTACCATATTGTTCAGCGTCACATCATTCCTGTAATCCTTAGGAAACAGCGGGCGCATCGGCCTGTCAATTACACGCGATGTAAGAATAGCGTTCTCGCTTGCCTTTCCCTCGCGCTTGTTAAATCCGCCCGGGATTTTCCCTACAGCATACATCTTTTCCTCATATTCCACGCTGAGAGGGAAAAAGTCAATGCCCTCCCTCGGTTCCTTTGACGCTGTTGCTGTGGACAGCACTACCGTATCTCCGTAGTGCATCAGCGCAGCGCCGTTTGCCTGCGCGCAGACCCTTCCGATATCAACTGTCAGAGTCCTGCCTGCCAGTTCCATTGTAAACTGTTTAAACATACACACTCCATTCTGCTGATTTACAGCGTTTAAAATTTTACTATAAAGCAGAAGCCCCGAAACGACTGAAAAGCACAGTGCTGCCGCTGCAGCGCCATGTTTTTCAGTAGTCCCGGTAAAAAACTTCTGCAATTATATTTTTGACATACAGCAATAGAAAGGCTGCCGCACTATAGAATATCAATACAAGATATCATAAAAATAAGCGCAGCAAACGCATCATCTTGTATTTATATATCTTAATGCAACAGCCTCTCTGCATATTACTTTCTGATGCCTAAACGTGCGATCAAATTCCTGTAGGTTTCAATGTCATTCTTTCTGAGATATTCCAGCAGCGCCCTTCTCTTGCCTACCATTTTCAGAAGTCCGCGCCTTGAATGATGATCCTTTTTATTCACCCTCAAATGCTCTGTCAGCTCTGCAATGCGCTCTGTAAGGATTGCAATCTGAACCTCCGGTGAACCTGTGTCCCCTGGCTTCCTGCCATAAGCTTCAATAATCTCTGTTTTCTTTTCCTTAGAAATCATAATATTCCTCCTATAAATGATCACCTGTTACTAAGCAGCGGGTCGGAGTATCCCGCAGCCGAATAACGGTTAATATACCTGTTAACTATAGCACAGCTGCAACATTTATGCAAGCATTTTGCGATATTGAGTTTCCGCATTTTATATTTTATCTGTGCCAAAGATCCGCCTACAGCAGAAACATGCTCTTTGCAAACGTAACATCGCTCTCCATCTGCTTTTGAAGAGCGCTTACATCATTAAAACGCATCTCCTGGCGAAGGAAATGAAGCAGCTGAACTTCCGCCTGGTTTCCGTAGGCATCGCCCGAATAATCGAAAAGATGCGTTTCCACGCTTATGCTTGGGCTGTCGCTGACCGTTGGCTTTGTGCCGAGGTTTGTCACGCCGTAATATTTTTTCCCTTCCATAAGCGTAACAGATGCATACACGCCCTTCGGCGGCAGCAGCTTGCTATCAGGCGGATAAATGTTTAGGGTCGGCATGGAAAGCTGCCTGCCAAGCTTATTTCCATGGCATACAATGCCCTGTACTGAATACGGCCTTCCCAGCAGCACATTCGCCGTCTCCATATGCCCCAGCCGCAGTTCCTCCCTCACATAGGTGCTGCTTATCTCCCTCTCCTGGAACTTTTCCTTTTCCACAACAAGAGTCTCAAAACCATACTCAGGACCTTTTTCCTCAAGCATGGCTGCATCGCCCATGCGGTTTTTTCCGAATCTGTAATCCGTCCCGACAACAACCACTTTTGCCCTCAGGCAGCCGATTATAATCTCACGGATAAAATCTTCCGGCTCTGTCTGCATAAGTTCCTCCGTAAACGGATATTCGACCTCCGCATCTAATCCAAGCCGTTCCAAAATTACGCGCCGCTCGCTGTTTGTTGTTATAAAATGCTGGTTTTTCTGCGGGCAGATGCTGAGCGGTATCCGGTCAAAAGTGAATGCTGCGGACATTAACCCCTGCTGAACTGCCTTTTCTTTTACAAGCGATACAAGCTTCTGATGTCCCCGGTGGACGCCGTCAAACTTGCCGAGCGTGACCGCTGACGGTTTTTTCAGGGCAAAATCCTTCACTCCATGAATATACTGCATCTGTACCACCTCACCTTCACCTAAATTGTTTCCGTATCCAGAAATATCCTTACCGGAACAAAATACCCCTGCTCAAAACGGTATATGCCAACAAAACGCTCTTCTTCATCATAAACCCGGTACTCGCTGCCTTCTTCCGCCCTGCCGCCAGGCTGTTTCCAGGCAAAAGCCTCTCCATCTCCGCAAACTGCACAAATTGCATTTCCGTTATAAAGCTGTTTGTTAAAGGCATGTCCAACAACCGCTTTCGGATAATCAAACATTTCATCGACCGGCAGGATATGCTGCTCTATTTCGCCCTTTAATGACAGCGCGGCAGCCTGGTTGAGCGTCAGGCTGCTATCTTTTCCAAACCGCCCTACCCTTGTCCGCTCAAGCCTCATCATGCAGGCGCCGCATCCCAGCTTTTCACCGATATCAGCGCATAATGTACGGATATAAGTTCCCTTTGAGCATGTAACAGTAAATGTTACCGTCTTTTCTGCATCTTTCAGGTTCATTTCATTGATGCGTATTGACTCGATCTCAACATGGCGCGGCGCGCGCTCGACCTCTTTTCCCTCGCGCGCAAGCTCATAAAGTTTCCGCCCGTTATATTTGAGCGCGGAATACATTGGCGGTATCTGGTCGTAGCCGCCGACATAAGCATTAATCGCCTCCATGATCTGGCGCTCGTCCGCCGTTACCTCACGGCGGCACAAAACTGTTCCTGTCGCATCCTGCGTATCCGTAGCTGTGCCCAGCAGCATGACTGCTTCGTATGTCTTTTGCCAGTCCGTTATCATGCCGCACAGCCTTGTTCCTTTTCCCAGGCATACAGGCAAAACGCCAGATGCGGCCGGATCAAGCGTTCCCGTATGGCCTGCTTTTTTTATCCGGAGAATGCCGCGCAGTTTTGCAACCACGTCCTGAGATGTATAACCCGGCTCTTTATATATGTTTATAATCCCATTAACCATAAATTTTCTCCTTTCAATATATTG
>CANRBP010000042.1 GCA_947628875.1 uncultured Lachnospira sp. | reverse complement strand
AGACCCAGATTTCTCATTCTTCTTAGCTTTGCCTTCATCTGCGGAACAGTCAACCCCGCAGAATCGTCTATATATATAGGAAGCTCTGAAAGCGCTCTTGCGCCCTCCATCTGCACGATATAAAATCCGGAAAACAGGCCGCTGCCGCAAAGATCCTGTATCATTTCCCTGTAGTCCTTATCACGCACAACCGAAAACAGCAGTATGACAGGCCTGCCTGCGCTTATCGCAGGAACGGAGCGTATGAGCATGCCTATCCCCTCCGGGTTATGCGCGCCATCTGCATAAACATCTGTTTCTATCTCTTCCATTCTTCCTGCCCAAAATGCATGAAACACAGCCTCACGGCTGCGCTGCATATCAAGCGGCACGCCTGCGCGCTCCTTTAGCACCGCCGCCGCTGTCAGCGCCAGCGTGCTGTTGAAGACCTGATATATGGCGCCCGTCCGGACAGTAAAACAATCATTTTTATAATACCTATTATGTACAGAAAAATCAATATGCTTTCCTGTGTTTTTCAAGATACGGCACATTCCGGCATCAACCGGAACCGCATACGCGCCTGCCGCCGAGGCCGCTTCTGCCAGCACGTCCGCAGCAGCCTTTTCCTGCGCCCAGTACACTAACGGCACGCCTTTCTTTATAATGCCGGCCTTTTCCCCGGCGATTTTTTCAACAGTGCCGCCCAAAATCTGCGTATGTTCAAGGCTTATTGTAGTAATGACCTCCAATACCGGCCTCTCTATGGCGTTGGTCGCATCGAGCCGTCCGCCAAGCCCTGTTTCCATTATCACATAGTCTGTATTTGCTTTCTCAAAAGCCAGCATTGCGATTCCAAACAGGCAGTCAAAGTACGCAAGCCCAACGCCTGTTTCCTGAATAAGCTCTTTCTCCGCATCTGCAACGCGCCTGTACTGCTCAAAAAATTCTTCTTTTCTCAGCATCTCGCCGTTTATCCGTATGCGTTCACGTATATCGTTCAGATGCGGCGAGGTAAATAATCCTGCCGTGTACCCGTTTTCCCGAATTATGCTGTCAAGGTACGCGCACACCGAGCCTTTTCCGTTGGTTCCGGCAACATGGATTATGCGCAGCCTGCGGTCAGGACGCCCAAGCTTGTCCAGTAGCCGGCATGCACGCACGCATCCTGAAAGTTCCATATACTGCGGAGCATTTTCAAGCATCTGCACCGCCTCCTCGTATCCTGATGCATTCAGAGGCGTCTTTTTTACATTATTTGCGCTCAATTCCGCACACATGCATTCCCTCCATTGTAATTGCTGCATTTTTGCCGGACGACAGATAACAGCAGACCTGATGCTCTGCGTTTGCCTCATATGCCTGAGTATTTTTGCACTCATGCACTTCTTTGAGAATCTCTTCTATGCAAAGGCGCTCCTGCGCCGTAAATTTTTCCACAACCTGCGCAAATATTTCATCTTCAAATGTAAATTTGTAATAGTAGGCTTTCCAGTTTCTTGAAACTTCATCAGTAAACTCTGACATCTGTTCCTGCGTTTTATGCATTATGACTTCCATATTTATCCTGGCTGTATCGCGCTCCGCCTCGAGTTTCTTTCCGCGTTCTGCGAGCACGTCCAGTTTTTTCGCCTGCTTTTCGCACTCTGCCTGTATGCGCTCTATGCGCCTCATTGTTTCATTGACTTCGCTGTAATATTTTTTTGTCTCGTTTTCCGGCTTTAGTCCTCTGTTAAATAAGTCCTTGCGGCTTTCCAGCCCCATAAAGGCCATCTGCTGCTCATCATATTCCCGCTTTTCCAGTTCCAGCTTTTCCTGTGTCCGCGCGACTGCCTCGTCATGCTTGTCCAGCGCGCTGTCGCATTTGGCAAGCTGTTCTTTTGCAAGCGTGCGCTGGCGCATAAGCTCACGGAACGCCGCCTCCTGTCCGTTGTGCTTTGCAAGCATTTCCGGCGGTATGTATGACGGAAGCAGGCTCCGGTCAATAGTAAATTTTTCATTAAAAGCCGTGCGCGCTTTCCAGACAAGATGCGCAAGCACGACCCATGAAACACGCTTGAGGTTCATCAGCGCAGACAGCGCCGTCCCGACATAAACCTGTATGCCGTCAAAACATTCCAGTCCAAGGCACTCAACCGTGTCCTCAAGGTATCTTGTCCCACGCTCAAGCCTAAGTATCCTTCCTATTCCTTTTCCGCTGAATTCCTTCGGCAGAAGACGCTCCTGCAGCGCCCTCTTGCTCTCAATCGGCACTTCGTTCAGCCGTTTCTGTATATTTTTGTCGCATTCCGCGGCCTGTGCGCCTCTCTGACGCACCAGCCAGGAATGCAGATGGCCTAATAAGGCACTATTATATTCTATGCAGATTTCCTCTGTTTTATTAGCCGGTGTTGCATATTTTTGAATGTTATAACTCCTTGCCGCCTCATTCAGCAGCAAAAAAGCCAGGCGTTCTTCGCCTGCTGCCTCGGCCTCCTCAGAAGAAATGCCGCATTTTGCGGCGATCTGCTGTTTCAGTTCATATTCAAGCTGGATGCGGTCTTTGCCTTCCAGTCCTGCCCTCGCCCGGCGTACCATATCCGAGACGCGGACGACCTCGTATTCGAGAGGCGCTTTTTGCCCCAAAGTCTCCGTAAATGCATTTGCAAACCCTGCAAGGCTTCCCAATACGCGGTTTCCCGTCTCCCTTGCCGCATTTGCAAGGCTCACCTGGGAAATAAGCGCGATTTCTGTCTTTAATTCTTCGTCTGTCAGTTTTCTGATTCCATCAAATAAATTGGGCATATGCATCCTCTTTTCTTCAATACGCAGGCGCCATTTGCAATATTTTTCCGGGATATGCAAAAGAACGAATATAGGTCAACTTCATTCCTGCTGTTTCCCATACCCGTTCTTTTGCTGCCGTTTTAACTGTCCGTATTTTTATTTTGCTTTATCCTTCAATTAATTAACCTTGAAAGATGCCATGATGGATTCCGCTTCTGAAAGCATGCTATCGAAGCCTCCCTCGTTGTCACCTGAATATGTAATGATATATGCTTTCTTTCCGCGTACAGTTACCATCTGCTCACACTTGTATGTCGTACCTGACTGTGTGACTGTTTCTTTGAGCATTACAGCATCATAGCCGTCAACACTGACCTTGCGCTCGTCCGTAATTTCAAATCCGCTCTGTGCAGCAAACTGCTTCTTTGCCTGTTCAACATATGTATCCAGGCTCATATTGCCGTATGCGCTCAAATCTTCTGTCAGAATGTTCATATTCTCTGCAAAATCCGCACCGCCGCCGTTAACCGCGTATGCTACAAATTCATAACCGGACAGTTCTGTCTGCTCCCATGTATCCGGAACTACTACAGAATATCCTGAACCGTTAAATGTTTCGCCCTCTGCCGGCTGTGCAAGCGTTGGGTTCTGTGACTTTCCGCCGCCTGATGAATTGCCGCATGCTGCAAGGGCAAAAACCGCTGCTGCTGCTAATACTGTTGCTGCTGCTTTTTTTAAGTTTCTCATTTCTTTCTCCGCCTCCATATGAATGATTTGCTGACAGGCCTTCCCCCCCCAACATATTCCGTATTATCATTTTGCGCTAAAGCCTGTTAGCCATTCTAATATATCCAAAAAAAATTTGCAAGCATAATATAGTATTTTTTCTTATACATTTATGCATATCAGGCAGGCTGCAATCATTAAAAAAATAAGAGAATACTGCATATAAAAAGCCATAAATCATAATATGACGGCAATTTAAGCAGCATTCTCTTAATTTTTTATTATTATTTTTTATCGTTTCAAAACAGCATTTTTAGCAGTATCAGCAAACGCCCTGAGCAAGCATGGCATTTACAACCTTCTCAAAGCCGGCAATGTTTGCGCCAGCAACATAGTTGCCTTCCATGCCGTATCTCTTGGCTGCATCATCAATGTTGTGGTAGATGTTAACCATGATATTTTTAAGCTTTGAATCTACTTCTTCAAATGACCAGCTGAGACGCTCGCTGTTCTGGCTCATCTCCAGCGCTGATGTTGCCACGCCGCCGGCATTGGCTGCCTTGCCGCAGATAAACCATACGCCGTTGTCCTGCAGGTATTCTGTTGCATCAAGAGTTGTAGGCATGTTTGCACCCTCGCATACAGCCTTGCAGCCATTGGCAACCAGCTGCTTTGCATCTTCAAGCTGCAGTTCGTTCTGTGTTGCGCAAGGCAGCGCGATATCGCACTTAATCTGCCATACGCCGCGGCCTTCATGATATTCTGCGCTCTTTCTTGCAGCTGCATACTCTGTAAGCCTTGCACGCTTAACTTCTTTTACTTCTTTGAGCAGTTCAACATCAATGCCTTCCGGATCGTAGATCCAGCCTGTAGAATCTGAGCATGTTACAACCTTTGCGCCCATCTGCTGCGCCTTCTGGATAGCATAAATAGCAACATTGCCTGCACCGGAAACAACGACTGTCTTACCCTGCATTGACTCGCCGTGGCATTTTAAAAGTTCTTCCGTGATATAGAGCAGGCCATAGCCTGTAGCCTCTGTTCTTGCCAGAGAACCGCCATAAGTAAGGCCTTTGCCTGTAAGAACACCCTCGAACATGCCGCGTATCCTCTTGTACTGGCCGAACATAAAGCCGATTTCTCTTGCGCCTGTACCGATATCGCCAGCCGGAACGTCAACATCTGCTCCGATATATTTGCAAAGCTCTGTCATAAAGCTCTGGCAGAACGCCATAATCTCCCTGTCAGACTTACCCTTCGGGTCAAAGTCGGAACCGCCCTTGCCGCCGCCGATCGGAAGGCTTGTCAGTGAATTTTTGAAAATCTGCTCAAAACCAAGGAATTTGATAATGCCAAGGTTTACAGACGGATGTAAACGGAGGCCGCCCTTGTATGGTCCGATCGCGTTGTTGAACTGTACGCGATAACCCCTGTTGACCTGAACCTGTCCATTGTCATCTACCCACGGCACACGGAACATAAGAACCCTGTCCGGCTCCGTGATCCTCTCAAGGACTGCATTTTTTCTGTAAAGTTCCTCATTTGCATCTACAACCGGCCTCAAGGATTCCAGAACTTCCTTAACTGCCTGCAAAAATTCCGGCTGATCTGCATTTTTCCTGGATACCAGTTCCAGGACTTCATCAACGTATCCCATAACCTTTTACTAACTCCTTTTCTTTTACGCTTTTAGCGAATTAATCCAAATCCAATTATATAAAACGGCCTTAACGATTGCAAGTTTTTTGTGCTTTCTGCTTAATAAAATAGTGTATTTTGAAGATTATTAATTATTTAAATTAATCTGCACGCATTTTGTGCCATCTAAACTTAATAAAATTAATTTTTGCTGTTAAAAATGAATCTGAGTAAAACTCAAGGCATGTTTATCTTGTTATTTTATAAAAAATATGTATAATTTATTTAAGTAAGGCGATACCGTATAAATAGCCATAGATGTACAAAACCTAAGCCATACTTTTATACTTAGATATTTATATCTGCATAAATTTACGGATAATTAACATGTGATAAGGGGATATATATTATTATGTCTGGTTTTTTTTCAAAATCTAAAAAAGATATGCATTATCTGTTAAAACCCAGCTCACAGCTGAACGCCAAGGGCCGCCGCCGGAAACACCGCGCCGCTTTGACGCTGTTCGGACTGTTCCTGGTGCTCGTGCAGCTGGTTGCCATGGTACTTTTCCTTTTCAGGCTTATTCATCTTGATGTCCTTCCGGTCAAATATATGGCCATGATTGGCGTCATACTGAGCCTGCTGCTGCTGTACGATTTTACATCTCAGTTTACAAGAGCTCATGTGCTTGGGAAAATTCTGTCAGTGATTCTGTCAGTGGTGCTGCTGTTTGGCTTCCTGCTCGGCTCGCGCATCAACGACACGCTCAACAGCATTACCAGCGTAAGGGCGCAGACGGATAATATTGACATTATCGTGCTGGCGGACGACAGCGCTGACTCGATTGACGATGCGCTCTCCTATACATTCGGGTATAACGCACTGGTCAGCTCCTCCGTAGTGTCTAAGGCGCTTGAGGATATTGAAACAAACAATTCGGCGGAATTATCCAAAAAGACGTATACCTCCTGGGAGAATCTTCTGGAGGCACTGTACAAGAACAGCGAAATACAGGCAATCGCCATAACGGACGTTATGCGTTCTTCCCTGATCGAGCAGGGGAATGACCTGGATAAGCGCACAAAGGTAATCGGCACTATAAAGATTACTTCGCATATAAAGGTCAATACTTCAAACAAAAAAAGCCACCAGGAACCTTTTATTGTCTATATTTCAGGCAATGACGGGTACGGGAGCATTTCTGATGTAGGACGGAGCGATGTGAACATACTTGCTGTCATCAATCCGCAGACGCGGCAGGTGCTTCTTGTTTCTACGCCGCGCGACTATTACATTACCATCAGCGATGCGGCAGGCAATTCCGCGCCGGACAAGCTGACCCATGCCGGCAACGCCGGAACGCACGGCTCCATTGAAGCTCTGGAAACACTGTATGGCATTACGGTTGATTACTATTTTAAGATTAATTTTTCCGGCTGCGTGGAAATAGTAGATGCGCTGGGCGGCATCACGATTTACTCTGACGTTGCATTTACCAACGGCTGGAAAGCTGCACCTGACAGTTATGACTTTGTTATCGGGCCAAACGATTGCAACGGAGCAAAAACGCTTGCCTTTGTCCGTGAGCGCGAAGCTTTTGCCAGCGGCGACCACCAGCGCGGCAAAAACCAGGCTGCCGCCATTAAGGCTATGATAAGCAAAGCTACGTCTCCTGCCATACTGACCAATTACAGCGCAGTTCTGGAGGCCGTTTCAGGCATGATGCTGACGGATATGTCCACGGATACCATCACTTCGCTGGTAAAGGATCAGATCGCCGACCCTACGTCCTGGACAGTGCAGTCCTACAGCGTAACCGGAACAGGGGCATACAGGAACAGCACCCTGTATCAGCTGACTGGCATGCAGGTCGTGCTGCCTGATTATGATACTGTAAACCTTGCGATTCAAATGATTAATTCCGTATATAACGGAGAGATTATTGATGTGGAGGCCATCACTTCCGATATGGAGAACTGAATATCCAAGGGATTATCCAAAAAATAACGGATGCCATATGCGGCATCCGTTATTTTTTGGAGCTTTTGTGCTATTGTCTGTTACCCTTTCAGGTCTGTTGTTGAAAATGCCATATAATAATATGCTGCCCTTGCCTGATCGTATCCATGCATTTTACCCTCAAGCGCAGGCGGGAGTGCCGCAGACGGGTTCGAGCCTGTTACTCCGTTAACCTTCTTGCCCTTCTGCCGCTCAACCGCTCTTTCCATGAAATCTGAAAATGAACCGTTTCCTCCATGTCTCTCATCAATGCCGCGAATAACCTGTATCTTCTGGACATTAGTGACTTTGCCTATGGGTTCCATTCTTGGTGTAACAACTAAAGTTTCTGCTGCAATCTCCTCCTTGAAATCAAACATACGTAAACTTGTTGCTCCTGTTTCATTTATCGGCATATGCTTTTAAAAAATTTAGCAATTAAAAAATTTATCGATTACTTCCGAAACTCCGTCCGCATCATTGGAAGGCGCAATATACTGCGCATGCTCTTTTACAGGAGGATACGCATTTTCCATTGCAACGCCAAGTCCTGCATAATCCAGCATGCAAATATCATTCATTCCGTCACCGCATGCGACCAAAGCCTCACGGCTTAATCCAAGAAGCTCTAACAGTGCCGCAAGCGCCGCATCTTTGGCTACATTTTTCGGCACTACCTCAAGGAAGTATTCCTCGGAAAAGAATATATCAAGCGCGCCGCCATGTTTCCCTCGCAGATTTTCCTCAACCGGAAGCAGTTTTTCATGCGGCCCGACTACAAGGAATTTGGCTACCGGATAATCAACAAATGCCTCAAGGTCATTAACTTTTTTAACTGTAGTGCTGTTGCAGAATGCTTCTTTAAGCACATAATCATCTGTGCTGCTCTCAGCCACAATTTCTTTTTCCCAGTATGTCAGTGCATGTACGCCCTCTCTTCTGGCAGCATTGCATATATCCTGAATGCATGACGGCGGCACTTCCCTGCTGTATACAAGTTTCTGCGCCTTGCAGTCCCAGATATTGCCGCCATTGTAAGCAAGCACATATCCGCCGCGTTTATCAAGTTCAAGCGCCTCCGCCACCGGAAGCACTCCGAAAAGCGGACGCCCTGAGGCTAATATTACCGCAGCGCCGCCTTCGATCGCGCGCCACACAGCCTCTTTATTCTGCTGAGAAAGTTTTTTGCTGCTGTCCATCAGCGTTCCGTCCAAATCCAGCGCCAGCGCTTTATATTTTATTGTATTCATCATCTTCTCCTTTTGCGTACGCATTCTTTTGCGTTCGCATATTTTTGCGTTTGCATATTTTTGCGTTCACATTTTTTGTTATTTATCCAGTTCGCATTTTCCCGATTCGCCGCAGATAACGCACTACTATCGGCTCCAGGCTTTCGGGAATCATAATATCCTGCGTCATGGAATCATATGTAAAAAAATCCCAGAATACATAATTCCGTGGCCGATAAAAATTCCAACAAATGCGCCTATGATTGTATTCAAAATCCGGTTAAGCGTTTTTATGCCTGTTACCTTAATTTCCGGTTTAACATTTTCTAATGGTGATATTTTATCAAAAAATATTAAAATTGTCACTTAATTTTTATTAACACAATTCACAAATGGAACAGCTATTCTCTGCCTCATTCTATTTTTAAAAAATTGATTTTTAAGGCTTTATATGTTATACTGATGCAAAATTTATTGGCCGCCAGCCACCGAAGCAGAAAATAATATGATGGACTTTGAAGATTAAGGAGAAGCTATGTATCGCGTATTGATTGTAGAAGACGACCGTAGCATCGTGGAACTGATAAAAGAAAAGGCACATATGTGGGACATCGAATGCCGTATCGCAGAAAATTTCCGAGAAGTGATGACGGATTTTACGGAGTATCAGCCTCACATTGTTCTGCTGGACATTGGCCTGCCGGTACTGAGCGGATACCATTGGTGCAGCGAAATACGAAAAGTCTCAAAAGTCCCGATTATCTTTATTTCCTCCGCCTCTGACAATATGAATATCGTCATGGCCATGAATATGGGCGCGGACGATTTCATTGCAAAGCCTTTTGACGGTACGGTGCTGATTGCCAAAATGCAGGCTTTGCTTCGCCGTGTATATGATTTTGCCGGCGGCGTACCCGTGCTTGAACACAGAGGCGCATTCTTAAATACTGGCGATTATACGCTCACCTACAAAGGCGAAAGCATTCCGCTTTCCAAAAATGAATACCGCATCCTCCTTTGCCTTATGGAAAACAAAGGAAAAATCGTCAGCCGTGAAAAGCTCATGGAAAGGCTCTGGAAAACGCGGCAATTCATCGATGAAAACACGCTGACAGTCAACATAGGCCGCCTGCGGAAGAAACTTGATGCCGCAGGCCTGACCGGCTTTATTACAACAAAAGTCGGCATCGGATATTTGGTGGAATGAAATCGGAGGATTATAATTATGCAGCTTTTTTTCTCTTATCTGCGGCAGCGGCGAAAATATTTCCTTATGTTGATGCTTTTCTGTGCCATTTTTGCCGTCAGCTTCATTCTGTATCATCTGCCGATGCGCGCGCTGCTCTACCCTACGCTGTTGTGTATCCTGCTCGGCTCGGCGTTTGTGATCTGGGACTTTTCACGTGCAAAGCGAAAACACGAAACGCTGTCTGAAATACAGAAAATGACCGCCTCCTTAATCGGCGTTCTGCCTGAGCCGCAAGGCGCAGATGATGAGGACTATCAGGCAATTATCCGCACGCTGCAGCAGGAAGTGACCGATAGCAATGCCGCCGCTTCTGCCCGCTATCAGGATTTAGTAGAGTACTATACTATATGGGTGCATCAGATCAAAACGCCTATTACTTCGATGCGGCTTTCCCTGGAAAAAGAAGATACGGCACTTTCCAGAAAATTATCCTCCGACCTGTTTAAGATTGAACAATATGTAGAAATGGTGCTTATCCTTCTCAGACTGGATTCGGATAGCAGCGATTATGTGTTCAAAGAGCATTCGCTGGACGAAATTGTCGAACAGAGCATTTCCAAATTTGCCGGAGAATTCATAGAACGGAACATACGGCTGGACTATGCGCCATCTGGCGAAACGGTCGTTACCGATGAAAAGTGGCTTTCTTTTGTTATTGAGCAGGTACTCTCCAATGCGCTGAAATATACACGCAAGGGGGAAATTCGGATTTATCTGCGGAAACCGAAAACGCTATGTATTGCCGATACCGGAATCGGGATTGATCCTGCCGACCTGCCCCGCGTGTTTGAAAAAGGCTACACCGGTTTCAATGGGCGCACTGACAAACGCGCCAGCGGCATAGGCCTTTACCTGTGCCGTCAAATCTGTAATAATTTAGGGGTAAAAATCCAGATTTCCTCCAAACCCGGTGAAGGCACAAGCGTATCTCTTGACCTCACGCAATATCAGCTTAAAAATGAGTAGGCTTACAAAAATGTAAGCTGACGGAAATTTGGGAAAAGGCCTGTTTTTGGGGATGCGTAAAGACTGGGAATAAAAAATCATACAGAATTTACACAGATTGAAGAGAACTTCAATATGATAAAAAATGGACTAATAATTGAGCGGATGGAGTGCGAAAACATTGCATCCACTTTTTCAAATCGCAAAATAATTGTTGACAAGTTAAGATGAGTAATGAAAATTGTAAATGATATGTTGCAAACGCAGAAAATGGTGGACAAGTTATTATTAATATGTTATTCTTACTAATAAAAATAAAAGCATGAGCGAATGTATTTTGTTTTTCCACATATACTTTAGGGAATGTGTACTATAATAATGACACGCTCGATAAAGTTGTAAATATATTTTTGTGAAGGTTATACAAATGAAATCTACATTAATTGAGCGTAAGGCTTTAGGGTATGATATCCTGATAAAATTAATATCGTTTTGCGTAGTGATTTTATCCTATTTCTATGTAGTAACAGTGCTAGATGGAAAAATGGATGATACTAATTTTCTGCATTTACAATTTATAAAAAATGCGTTTGTTTTTATCGCACCAGCAGCTTTAGAGGGGATGAATATTTTAATTTCTGCTGCACAAGAGAATAAGAAGCAAGATATGATAGAGGTACTTCTTTCATTAGGATGTGTAATTATAGGGATATTTTTGTTTATAATATCTTTATTGAATATTACATGCTTTTATGGTGTTTTTATTTTTGCAATTTTAGCATATCCAATAAGAATTGTCTCAAGTCTTGTTTTTGATATTTTAAAATTATTAGAACGGAGGTAAATGATAAAAATGTATGTTCAGTCTTTATGGGCGATGGGTATTATTATAATATTAGGTATTATTGCAGGCCTTATAAGATACTTCATATATGGTAATCCTCAAAAGCATAAAGAAACATCAGGAGAAATGCTTGTTAATAAGATTGCTACCCATGAGTATCCTAAAAACTATATGCCAAATGATTATGATGAATATCCAGGCGAATTGGAAAAAGTCGATACAGAAGAATATATGGACTTTGTTGATTCCGGAATTTTAAAATATATAAAATAGGAGCAGTATATTATAATGGGCACAAGCGAAAAAATATATGAGCAAAAAGATTACGAATACTTGATTAAGATATTTAAAAAGAATGTTATTGAGGACAGGCGTAATTATCTTGAGAAACGCGTTTATAAGTTTATTGAAAAGATGGGATTTGAAGATTGCGTAATGGTTAATCAAGTTCTTGTAGATATGACAGTAATTGATTATTTTGCTGATATAGCACGTATAAAAGATTTTCAAGGAATTCAGAGAGTTAATAAAAATAAAATAACCGCCTATACTGCCTATTGGTGGTTGAGAAGAAAGCCCATACAAGTTATTGTTACCCCTGAAGTATATAATGATGAACTTACTTTTGTTAACGAAAAGTTTGTTACATCGTTGCTATTAAAAGATTTTTTTGATGCAGAGATACAAGAGATAGAAAATAGTAAAGAGTATAAAAGGTACATGGAATTATTATTTTATTACATGAAGTATAGACCTTTATCACCACAAGCGTTAGAATTAATGTTAGCAACAGCAGATGTTGGAAAAATGCTTGGTGAGAAAAAATAATCTTTATTGTTGCAATAACTATTGAGCAAGGAAATAATTGAATTAAATGATTGGACGATAAAGAAAAATGATAAGAATAAGACCATATAAAGATTCAGATGCAGATACAATATTATCGTGGTGTCAAGATGAAAAAGCATTT
>CANRBP010000041.1 GCA_947628875.1 uncultured Lachnospira sp. | reverse complement strand
CCTCTCCCCTGGCCTCACGTATCTCAAAAAGTTCCCGGCTTGCCTTGCCGGTCGTTGATATAACCGGATCTTCGCCAGTTACCTCTGCGATATGGCGTATGACTTCCTCGCGCGCCATTGTATAGCTGTTTTTGTATACGACCTTTTTATCATATGAAAGCGCGCCTTTGCGCACAACGAACGCTACATTTCTTCCCTCATTCAGAAGCTTCCTGAATTCCTGCCATCTGGCATTCAGTCCCTCTTCATCTGTATCCTTGTCCAGAATATAGTATTCTATCCCCATATCCTCCAGCAGGCGCAGCGTTATCTCGCCCTGGTAAATATGCTGCGGCTCATCGTGCACGCCCGGCTCTCCGCGCCACCCTATAATAAATATGCACGGAATGGCATATACTTTTTCATTCAGCAGCGATGCAACAGGGTTTATGATGTTTCCCTCTCCGCTGTTTTGCATATAGACAACCGGTACTTTCCCTGTAGCCAGGTGATATCCGGCTGCAAGCGCCGTGCAGTTGCCCTCGTTTGCGGCAATCAGGTGGTGTTTCGGGTCAATGCCGTACTCATCCATCAGGTAATTGCAGAGCGCTTTTAACTGTGAATCAGGCACTCCTGTGAAAAAATCTGCCCCCAATATATCTGCGAATTTTTTAACATCCATTTCTATTCCCCCAGCGTGACTTTGCACGCATACCGATAAATATTATTTTTTTACAGTTCCTCTATGAGCGATATGATATCCTTAATCGGCATAAGCCTCTCGTCCACTTCCTGAGCGCGGTGGTACTTCAATATATCCTTTGCCGTCTGTTCCATGGCAGGGAATGCGCTTCTCGTAAGCTGGTTTGCATAGATAACGATATTTACGCCATGTTCAGCCAGCTCAGCCTCCGTGACTGAATTAAATGAGGACGGCACGACAACTATCGGCGTTGCAGCATCGTCTTTGCGGAACAGGTCGCAAAATTCAAGTATCTCTGAAGGATCTTTTTTGCGGCTGTGTATCATGATGCCGTCAGCGCCTGCCTTGACATAAGCATGCGCGCGGTTCAATGCGTCATCCATGCCCTGTTCCAGTATCAGGCTCTCAATACGCGCGATTATCATAAATTCATCTGTAAGCTGTACTGACTTTCCGGCTGCTATTTTTTCACAGAAATGCTCAATGCTGTCCTGCGTCTGCTCCACTTCCGTGCCAAACAGGCTGTTCTTTTTCAGGCCTGTTTTATCCTCAATAATAATCGCGGAAACTCCCATGCGTTCCAGTGAGCGCACGGTATATACAAAATGCTCCGTAAGTCCGCCTGTATCGCCATCAAATATTACAGGCTTCGTGGTTACTTCCATGATATCATCAATAGTGCGGAAACGCGACGTCATGTCAACAAGCTCGATATCCGGCTTGCCCTTTGCTGTGGAATCGCACAGCGAGCTGACCCACATCGCGTCAAACTGGTCAAGCTCCCCGTTGTGCTCTACGATCGTCTTTTCTGCAATCAGGCCTGTCAAGCCGCTGTGCACCTCTATAGTCCTTACGATAGGACACAGCTTGAGAAGCTGCCTGAGCCTCCGGCGCCTGTATTCCGGCATGCTCAGTTTTTCTTTCATGCGCATATCCGCACGCTTGACATTTTCATTGTAAGTATACGGCACATCTATAATCTCTCCGCCGTATGCTGACAGAAGTTTCTCCACATTGTCACGGATCGCCTTCATCGGCCCCTGCTTCCAGTTGTCGCCATGTATGACATAATCCGGATGCAGTTTGCCGATAACAGCATCATACATTATTTCTTTCTGTACAATAACCTCCGATACGCCATCTATCGACCTCACCATTTCCATGCGCTCCTCAAAGCTTACGCCCGGGAAACGGTTGAAGCGCACCATAGCCTCATCGCTTAGCACGCCGACTGTCAAGCTGCCGTATTTCTGAGCTTCACGTATAATATTAAGATGCCCCTCATGGATAATATCCGTACAGAAGCAGGTATATACTTTTTTCATAATCGTCTCCTCTATATGTTTTTCTCTATTACTTCCGTGATCAGGAAGCGCGCTGCTTTCTCAATCTCATCAAAACGCACCTGTTTCATCAGGGATACGCCGAACGCTTTTCCAGCCTTCTCCACCAGTTCGTCCGTGTATGTCAGCACGCCGTCTGAGACATTCTCGATGCCGTCCAGGTAAATCGATTCCCTGTTTTTTTCGCGCATGCTTTCCAGGCTGAAATATGACTCATCTATATACGCGCTGACTTTGCTTCCAGTCCCGTCAATAACGACCGGATAGCCGCCGATCTCGCCAAACACGCCCGGGCAGTGCAGCCGGGTCTTTTTGCCGTCCCTAACAGCCGCCAATATTGCCTGTATAATCTCATAATTGCTCGAAGCATTCATCATATTGCGCTTGGCATCGACCGGCATCGGTATCATGCATGCCGCAAAAACTTTGTCCATATCAGGCTCAAGCGTCTTTCCGCCGTAAGAAATATGAATCAGCTGGCTGACATTCTCCGTATGCCCTTCTTTGCTTATAACAACGTCATGGAAATGGCTGACGGCATACACTACGTCTATATTCCAGTAATCTTCTATGCCGAATTGCCCGGCAACGGCAAACTTGATGCGCGGTATCAGATGGTTTATGTTTCCGCTGCCAAAATCCGGATAAGCTTTTCCTGCGGATCTGAGCCACGGTATAACCGCATCAGAGTAGGACGTATTTATTACGATCGCATCGCTTTGCACCTGCTCATAGGCTTCCATGATATTTTTGATATATTTAATAGCCAGCGGCGCCCATATGCCGTATGCTCGCACATTTTTCCATGAAATGCTGCCATATTTCAATCCTGAATAAGCTCTGCTGGAATTTACAATAATATCCGGCTTTGCCGCATTCAGCGCCTCCGCAATGCTGTCTACATCATTTAAGTCTACATTGTCAATAATGTGTACCCCGGTACGGTTCTGGCGGCGTATCAGCGATGCTACTCTTACAATATTGACATCGGACTCCATCTTCTCGCCGCTGCGCCCTGCAGCATATATTTCAATCCCTTCATCGCCGCCCGACATAAGATAGTCCAGCAGGTAATTCCCTACGCTGCCAAGGCCTATTATCATAATCTTTACTTTCCTGTCCTGCGCATTTTCCTTCAGCAGGTTTAATTTTTCCTCTAACGAATGCATATTTTCTCTGCCTTTCCTGTTTTCAGCTATATTGTTTTCAGTCCTCTATTTTTTCATAGTCTGCCACTGTATTGCAGTTTATCCATTTTTCAAATGCGATTATCTCATACGCATCGCCGTCAAGCTCTCCAAAGTATGCCTGCACCAGCACCAGGTTTGTCGTCTGCCACTGCTCCGGGCTAAGCGATGCGGCTGCCCTGCGCAGGCGCCCTGCATCTGCAAATTTCCAGATCTGGCCGGAATTAAATATGCCAAGGAACGGCTCTTTTATTTCCAGCGCACTGTGGCTGGTATCATAAATATAATGCAGCCTGTGAGCCGTGTCATAGTAAAAAGCAACCGCCTTGCTGGCCAAGATGGCTTCATGGCTGCATGTCACAACATTTTTAGGCGACTCGCAGACTTTGCGGAAGCTCTTTTCGTCCACATAGAGATCTCCCTCCGCAAATACCACTTCATCATAGTCTATCCCCTTTATGGCCTCCAGTCCCAGATAGAGGCTATATCCTGAACCATAATCCGAATAATGGCTGTTTTCCACGAGTATGATCCTGTCTGCCATGTCACTGAAATCATTTTGTATGACTTTTTCAAGCTGATCATAGCAGAACCCTCCGACTACTACGAAGTAATCGAATTTAACCGGCTGATGCAGCATTCTGTAAAGAAGGGACTCCCTGATATCTTCTTTGTAATAAATGCATTTCAGGCAGGTTTTTCCCAGGGATTCGCTGAATCTGCTTGACATGCCTGCCACTGTTACAATCAGTATCTTCAACCCTTCATCCCCTCTACACACATTTCAATACCCTTGTCCAATGTTATTTTCGGCTCCCAGTTCGTCCTGGAACGGATCTTGTCCGTGTTCAGCAGCCTCCTCACAGGATCAGATTCACGGTAGCCGTTAAATGTGATCTGCGGATCCTGTATGCCAAGCTTTGAGGCACACAGCTTCACAAGGTCAACGATAGATATCTCCTCGTCCGTTGCAACATTATAAACGGAACCATCAAGCGCCGTTTCCGAATCAGCAAGCGCGAGCACTGCCGCACAGCTGTCCTCATTGTGCAAAAATGTCCTGTAATTTGTTTTTGAATTTTCCAAAAGCTCCACGCTGCCTTTTTCCTTTAACTGCGTCAGGATATGCGGTATGATATGCTTCGGATACAGTTCATTTTTGCTGTATACATTTGCGAAACGTATGGAGCAGCCTTTTATTTTCCCCTCCATTACGGCTTCTTTCATAAAAAATTCAGTCAGCAGCTTGCCGGTCGCATAGCTTGTCCTCTGGCTGTGCTCCGCGTTAGCCAGCGTCAGGTAGTCCGATTCCGATACCCCGTTTTCACCCCAGGAATTCATGGAATATACCTCCGAGGTAGAGCAGTTGATATAGATTTCCGCGCCAACTTCAATTGCCTGCTCCAAAAATGCCTTCATGCCAAGCACATTTGTCTCAAATGTGCGGTTGACATGGTAAAAATGCTCTGTATGGACAACAGCTGCACAATTAATATAGATTACTTTCTCATATGATGCTTTTTCCGCCTGTACTTTTTCCTTAATCTGCTGCATCTGCTGCGCATTGTTCAGATTGTACTCATAAAAATCAAACAGGCTGCTATCGAGGATATCTTCCACTGTCCTTATTGATGACGCAAAAAAGTTGTCAAACCCGATAACCTTATCCCCTGCTGCCACTAAGCGCCTTGCCAGCTCATTCCCCGTCATTCCGGTAACGCCGCTGATCACATATAATTTCATTTTGCCCTCCCTGTCTGCGCCGCTTTATTTTGTCCATGCGGTCCGTGCCGTGCGGCGCTCCTGCGGACCGTCATATATTTTCCGCCAGTTTTAAACGCCCCATTTGAGACGCTCGCAGTAAAACTGATCAACCTGCCCATGGTATGCCGCCTGCTCCGCTGCAATATCATAAACCGCTTTTTGAAACCACAGCTGCCCTGTATCAAAGTCAAGCACGGCATATTGCGCGCAGCTGTTTAAGTTCCTCGGCTGCCCGACTGAACCGGGGTTGATAAAGCTTACTTTCTTTTTGTTTCTGCGCTCCGCATCCTGCACTGCAATATATTTTTCCACAAAATGCGGCAGGTGCGAATGACCCGAAAATACATAGTCATACTGCTCATAGCCGCCTGCATCCTGCTCAGGCTGAATGCTTTTCCAGTATTCATCTGCAAGGCTGCCATGTACAGCAAGGCATTTTTTCCCGTCAGCCTCAAATGCTTTTATCCCTGAAGGTTCCATTGTGTTTTGCAGGTAATCCCATGATTCGCTGTTTAATGCGCTTCGTGTGTAACGTGCGCTTTCCCTGCCCCGGTCGGACGAAAACCGCTCATACCTTTCGTTGATTACAGCATCTTCATGATTGCCGCGTATATTGCACAAAACCGGATAAGGCAGCGCTTTCAGCATTTTTATGGCTTCATTGGAATGCATTCCGTAATCAATGACATCTCCCAGCAGAATGCACGCTTCTATATCCGAAAATTCCCGTGCGCTGTCAAGCACGCTGGCCAGCGCCTCCCTGTTGCCATGGATATCTGACATTATCAGAACCTTCATGCCTGTTCCTCCTCTTTCTGCCAGCCCGATTTGCCAAGCTGAACCTTGCCAAATGCCGCAATGACAATAATCTTGAGCAGGTTCACCAAAAGCAGCGCCCACGCCATTCCCCAAAGCTTCCAGTAAAATGTCATCGGTACCGCAAGCGTCAAAAAGGCTGCTAAATAAATTATATTGATATAAAGCTGAAATTTTTCATCTGTAAACCTCAGCAGGATAACGGTCAGCGTATTGGACAGGAAATAAAAGACCTGCCCTGCGTTGGCCAGCCAAAGGTACGGTATTACCTGCTCATAAATATCCGCATACATCACTTTGATAAATATATAGGAAACTCCAACACAGGCCGCATTCAGCAATGCGCCTGCGGCCAGGCTTCCGCCGCAGATGCCCAAAAACACCCGTGGAGGCAGCTTTCCTTTGTATCGTCCCAAATGCCCCATGATCACGCCGTTGAGCGGCATGGAGATAAGAGATATCATTTTGCCTATCAGCGTTGCTGCATAAAAAACAGTCACGGCCATGCCGCCAGCAAACATCTGCAGCATCAGCCTGTCAGCATTCAGAACCAGCGCAGCTATAAGCTCCGTTGCAGACAGCAGCACAACTGATTTCATGTTGGCTTTAAAATACGGCGACTGTTCAAACAGCGGCCTTGAAAAAATATTGCCTTTCCATATGACGTAGGCAACGGCCAGCGCTTCGCCTGCCAGCATTGCCGCAGTCCAGGAGCCTGTCACCGGATACAGCGCAACGCCTGCCGCATACCCGGCCGAGATAAGCAGGTAGTATATAAAAAAACGCTTGAAGTTCACTGTCAGACGGAACTGCACATCGGCATAATATCGCAGGACAGTGACGACCATCAGCAGGTAATAAGATGCTGAATACAGGATTCCTCCCTGGCCAAGCCACAACAAGCCGACAGCTGATACGGCTGCGGACAGCACCGCTACTGAAAGCAAAAAAATGTTGTAGTCGCCGTTAGCGTCCTGTCCTTTGGTGCGGCTTACCATTCTGGAATAGTTAGCCGCAACGCCAAATGTCGAACCCATGATGGAGACAATTGACAGAAGCGTCAGCACTACCCCAAAGCGATCCGCCCCCATCTGCCGGTTGAAATACGGGTACAGCAGCAGCTGGATAACGCCGTTCATGCAGACCAGTCCAAGCACGCTGTACAAAAAGTCGCCCGTAAGCCCTTTTATCTTGTCTGCAAGCTTCATCAGCGCCTCGTTTCCGGCGTGCCATCTGTTATAATATGGATAGGAACGCGCTTATCTTCCGGCGGCAGCTTCATATAATCGCCATAAATGACAGTTAAAACCTCGTGCCAGTTTTTTGGCGCATCAAACCAGTCATCATCCACCTGAACAGGCACTACTCCGTCATACCATTCCCTGCGCACCCGCACATGCATGTCCCCGATCGGGTAGTTGCTGTAAAAATAGTGCTTTGTGTTCGGCCCGGCGCTCTGGCTGATCTTGTTGTACTTTGCCCATAGTTTGTCCATCCGGCGGTGCCTGCCTATATGGGAAAGCAAAAAAATGATGACGCGCTGCAGGCCGCCGTATTCTGAATAGTCAATATAGTCCCTGTGCCCCATCGCCTGTCCGTAAACGCATATTAAACGCAGCAGCAGCAATTTCTGCATAAGCTTGCTGTCATAGGCCGGATCCAGGATAAAGCAGTCGATCGCCATATGGTTCTCATACTTTGGCACAATCGTTCTTGCGGCTTTATCGTACATCTTTACAGGAACGGATTCTTTTAAATAAACAAGCCGGTGTACAAAATCCAGAAAACCGTTTGGCACAAGCTTCCTTGCTGAAATAAGCTCAAAATCTTCCCCCCATTCCTCTTTTGGAACTGCAAGCAGCTTCTCAAATTCTTTCCGCGTAAATGCAACATCAATGTCATCATCCCACGGAATAAAGGAATGGTGGCGCACTGCACCGATCAGGGAACCCGAATCATAGTAGTATGTTATGTTATATTTTTTACAGACCTGATGCAGCTTTCTCATCAAAATGCGGTTCATTTCCTGAGCCCGCTTTAAATTGCTATTTTTTTCCATTCCTATACCCCTATATCCTGTTTATTTCTTTAAAATTACTTTCTTTATTGTATACTTTATACTCCTTCAAGTCAATAGACAGCAAAACCCCGCAGGCAGGCCTGCCGCCTGTCCGCAGGGTTTTGCCGAAGCCGTTTACGGATCCATCATCTGCTGCGTGCTCCAGCGCTCTACATTGTAATGGTTTGCTTTATTATAGCGTTTTCTGAGGTTTTTCAGCTGTTTAAGGTATTCCAGCGTCACCTTGCCTGAAAGCTTTGATTCTCCCTCAGCACGCTGCTGGAAACGGTAAGGAATCTCAATGACTTTGCTATATGTACCCATTGCCAGCACTTCTACCATTATCTTCCAGCCTATAGGCTGCAGGTCGGCGCGCGCGATGACCTCGCGCCTGAACATGAAAAGGCCGCTTGTCGGATCGGAAATCTTGCGCAGGCATGGCAGCATCCACTGCCCAATCTTGCGCGCAGTTGCGGACACAAATTTTCTGTACCAGTTTAATCCGCCATCATCGCCTCCCGGTATCAGCCTGCTTGGTATGCACATATCCGCACCGCTCTCCATCGCCTTGTACATATATTTCAGAACAGCAGGCGGATGCTGCAGGTCGGCGTCCATACACGCCAGATATTCTCCGCTGGCAATTGAAAATCCTTTAAGCACTGCCGTTGCAAGGCCTTTCTCGCCAGTCCTGTGTTCCATGCGCACAGCCGGATAGTCTTCGGCAACCTCCTTTATAATCTCAGGCGTGTTATCCCGGCTGTCGTCCACAAATACTATCTCATATGGTATCCCGGTAAGCGCCTCATCAATCTGTTCCACAAGGCTTCTGATATTTTTGCCCTCGTTAAATGTCGGTATTACGATTGATAACATATTTCTGCCTTTCTTTGTTTTTTATCTTTTACATAAGCCACGTTCCCCAGTCGAACCACCAAACCAGCATCATTCCTTCAATGGCGGCCAGCACAAGCAGTATAGCCTGCTTTAATTTCCTGCTCCGCCTGCCGCATGCTTCCAGCAATTCGCACGCGCCAATGTATATGACATAAGTCCCAACGATAAAGCGGCATGTGCTCATCACATGCGAAGTCAGCGGCACAAGCAGCGCAATTATGCCAAATATGGCCATAGAATAGTGTTTTTTGTACAGCATATATCCATACACGGCAAACGCACAAATACAGAACCAGCCCATATATGTATAACGCGGCTCCATCTGCCCCGTGCAGGCTTTCAGCAGCACGCCGATGATCGGGAAATTTTCTTCCTGCCGCCACGCGATCTGCACGTTTTTAAAGGCCCATGCGTCTCCGCAGAAAAAGTACAGGAACGTCATATAACAAAACGTACCCAGCGGACATAGCATCACTGCAAGGATTTTTTTAGGCTCTGCCAGCATTTTTGCAGCAAATGTCCGGATTCCGGCGGCGCTGACCCTCCCCGGCGCCAGCTCCATATAAAGCTCCGTCAGAAGCGCAAATACCAGCGTACACCCTACGATTCGCGTGCCGCTCGCCAGCGCAGCCATACAGCCTGCCAGCAGGAATTTCCGTTTCCGGCACGCCCTGAAAAACAGGACAATAAACAGCATGAACATTGCCTCTGTATATACGCTGCCGCCATAGAAAGCATACGGTCCTGCCAGCATCAGCAGCGCAATAGACAAACCTGATATTTCATCGTGCCCCTCATCCTGCATCAGCTTTGCAGACTGCCAGGCCGCCGCCAATATGCAGGCGTTCGATACCAGCATTCCTATCCAGAAAGTATCTATAATTCCGAATGTCAGGCATTTGACAATCATGCACACAATCGGGTACAACGGAAAAAATGCCCAGTTCGCCTGCGGATCTGCGTCCATCGGAAATGTGTATCCATAATCAATGATATAACGGTAACGCTGCGCGTCCCAGGGGTTCATCAGAGACTCAACCGGACGGCTTGAACCCATTCCCAAGTTATAAGCTGCCATCATTACCAGCATAAACAGCCTTGACATCAGAAATATAAATAAGATTTTGCAAAATAGCCGGATATCTTCATTTTCCCTGTATTGTTTTATGAGCATGTTCATGATCCTGTTCCTCAACGCTGTTTTTTCCTAATCCTGCAAGATTTATCTGTCTGGCTATCCGAGGCTTGCTTTGTACAGGCGGAACAGCTGCCCGTCCGCCTCAAACCGTATTGTCAGCAGTTCATTCTGCTTAACAGATGGCACAATAAAATGAACTTCACCTTTTTGGCTTATGCTGCCGATCAGCTCGCCATCAGCATATACCTCAACGCTTCCGCCCCCGTCAAACTGGCTGACCGTCAGCGACAACTGCACATTCTGCGCGGAACTGTCAGGCACATAATACAAGCTGGCCGACTGCTCACGCATAAGGCAGCCTGTATTCTTTGGCGCATACCAGCCCTGCCCTTTCCTTTGGCACACGGTATACCCGACCTCGTACCCGGCTTCATCATACAATCCGGTACAATATTCCACCGTGCCAAGCGTATAGGACAGCTTGCCGTATCCCGGCCAGTCCGAAAGTTCATGCGTTATATAGTACATTTTGTATTCTATCCCAACCCTTGGGTTTTTGCCGCACCACAGCACCAGCACATAAAATGCTGCCAGCGCCGCACTCAGCGCATATATGGCTGCCCGTTTTATAAATATGTTTTTCACTCTTAATTTCCACCCTGCATACTAAACATGTTGCACATGTTACACATGTTATACATATGTTACAATACAGATACCGTTTCCCCTGATGATAACCGAGCGTTTTCCGGCACTGACAAAGAAACTCTCGCCTGCCTTAAAGCGCAGCGCTTCCCCGCAGTCATCAGCCTCGATCGTTCCTTCCCCCTCAATGAATACGACAGCCATAAATGAGGCTTCATCCATGGCCAGCCTTGCTTCATTGCGTATCTCATACTTAAAGCATTCAAAATATTTGCACTGTACAAGCTGTTCACATGCGTAATGCTCATTTTCTTCCAGCATTACTTCACAGGAGCTATCCTTCACATACGCCTTTGTGTCTGCTACAGCCAATGCGTCTTCTATATTCAGTTCGCGCAGATTCCCGAATTTATCACGACGGCCGTAATCATAGACACGGTATGTCGTATTTGAGTTCTGCTGTATCTCGCAGATCAGTATCCCTGCTCCGATGGCATGTATCGTGCCTGCCTTGACCATAATAACATCGCCTTTGCTGACATCAACACGGTTAAGTATATCTGTCAGCGTATGGTCACGGATACGCTGCGCGACTTCCTCCCTGCTTGCGTCCCGGGACAGGCCGCAGTACAGGTATGCGCCCGGATCGCAGTCGATAATGTACCACATTTCATTTTTGCCGTACTCTCCCTCATTTTCAAGCGCATATTCGTCATCTGGGTGGATCTGTATGGAGAGCGCCTGCTTTGCATCTATAAATTTTATCAAAACAGGAAACCTGTCCTGCGCCTGGCATTTCCAGCCTAACGCTGCCTTTCCGATCATTGACAGATATTCATTGAAAAGCATGCCTTTGTGAATGCCCTCGGCTATCTGGCTCTGCCCGTCAGGGTGAGCAGACAATTCCCAGCTTTCCGCAATAATGTCATAATCGCAGTTTTTGCCAAACAGCGTCCTCAGCTTTGTACCGCCCCACAGATTATCCTTGTATGCCGGAGCCAGCTTCACGATTGGATTGTCAGCTGCCACTGCATAATTGTTTTCGCTGAACCTGTCCTCGTATATCTTTACCATGTCGTGCTCGGATACTACTTCGCCGATTCCGACCTCAATAATAACTACATTTTTGTCAGTCCGGTTGGCCACCTTATGCTTGGTGTTGACAGGCACAAATATGCTCTCCCCTTTATGGTAGTCGCGCGTCTTTGTGCCAAGCGTTATCGTTGCGACCCCCTCCACGACTGACCAGTGCTCGCTGCGCAGCTCATGCCGGTGCAGGTTCATGCTCATTCCCGGAAAGACTGTCACTTTTTTTACTTTGTACTGTTCAGCATAATTCAAAAGCTCATGAATGCCCCATTCCCGGTACGACAGACGGTTATAGTCAAAATACGGCTTATATTCATCTTCATTCTGGCTGATTATCTCTTTGATATCTTCCACTCTGCTTTTGGACGACACATAGACAGCATCCTCCGTGTTGACTACCACGACATCACGCAGGTTGTTTGTAACAACAAGCTGATGGTTAGCGTGATTGAGCACTGTCGTGTTATCGCAGTTAGACTTTATTACATAGTCTGTTTGGACTACATTTTCAAATTCATTCAGATCGCAGACCGTACCAACGTCCTGCCACTGGACTTTCGCCTCCACGACCTTAATACGGCTGCAGTCTTTAAAAAATATGCTCTCAATGCTGCCACGCGGTATTTCACTCATCACCTGCGATGTAAATCGTATAGTGCTTTTAATCGCAAGCGTCCTGCTTTTTACGGCACGGCAGGCATTGTACATCTTTGGCGCGCAGGCTCTTGCAACATTGAGCATATCCCCTACCCTGTACAGGAATATGCCGCTGTTCCAAAGCCAGTTCTCCATCCGG
>CANRBP010000040.1 GCA_947628875.1 uncultured Lachnospira sp. | reverse complement strand
TATGCCAGTTCAAGTTCTTCCAGCTGTCCAAAATCATAATGCACATAACGGTCATCTTCAAAACGCACCACTAATTCCTCCGAAAATGTGTTTATCTCCTCTATCACGCCCATATCTCCGTTGAACACGCCGCTTCCCGAATCGCCGGCTGCTCCGTACCGGCTGCGCCTCTCCCAGGCCAGCTGGTAATTGTTTTTTGTCTGCATTACCTTGTCGCCTTCACGAAGCAGCAATTCTCCGGCCTTTTTTTCCGTTTTCGCCGGCGATGGCGGATTAAGGAATTCCTGCATTATCTTATTCAGGCGCTCTACTCCGACAGCTGATTTCCTGGACGGAGTTAATATCTGTATATCATAAACGCCGGCATTTACATACTGCGGAAGCTTTGAACGGACCAGCGTGCATATTGCATTTATAATCGCCTCCGGGCTGTCGCGGTGCACAAAAAGGAAATCTTTGCTGTATTTGTTCAGCACTACAGGCTCGCCGCGGTTAATTTTATGAGCATTTATCACTATCTCGCTCTCAGCCGCCTGCCGGAATATTTTTTCAAGCTTTACCACAGGGAAGCAGTCGGACGCAATAATATCCTTTAACACATTTCCCGCGCCAACGCTTGGCAGCTGGTCGATATCGCCTACCAGAATCAGCCTCGTCCCAACCGCGACCGCTTTGAGCAGGCAGTTCATAAGGCTTATATCAACCATTGACATCTCATCAACGATAACAACATCTGTCTCAAGCGGATTGTCCTCATTGCGCTCAAAATGCATCGCTCCCCGGTCATTTTCATGCTCGGGGCCGCCATAATTTTCAAGCAGCCGGTGGATCGTCTGCGCTTCATATCCGCATGTCTCAGTCATGCGCTTTGCTGCACGCCCTGTCGGCGCAGCAAGGCGGATATCAAGTCCTTCCATTTCAAAATACCGTATGATTGTATTGATCGTTGTCGTCTTACCCGTGCCAGGACCGCCTGTCAAAATCATCAATCCATTCTGTACAGCCGTCCGAACCGCCCGTTTTTGTATTTCATCAAGCTGTATGTCCAAAAGTCCTTCAATCCTGCGCATCCGCGCGTCAATTTCGTCTAAAGGCTGTTCATAGCGTATATACAGGTCATTGAGCTTTTTCGCAGCTCCAGCCTCCATATAATAATATGATGCAGCGTACACGCACGGCTGCCCGCCATTTTCACGGACAATGACTTTTTTGTCAACGGCAAGATCCATGACATATTTGCTGAAATCCAGGAAATCAACAAGCAGCAGTTCCTTTGCTGATGACTCCAGCATATCAATGGGCAGGTACACATGGCCCTGCAGCGCCGCCTGATTCAGCGTATATAATATCCCGCTTTTGATGCGGAAGTCTGAATCCGCCCTGATGCCTGCCTTGCAGGCAATATCATCAGCCGCCTTGAAGCCTATGCCATCCATCTCGTCCGCCAGGCGATATGGATTTTCCTTCATGATCGTGTACAATTCCTGACCATATCTGGAATATATCTTGTTAGCCAAACGGATGCTTATGCCGAAATCCTGAAGGAACATCATAGCGCGGCGCACATCTCTTTTATCCATAAGCTGCGCAGCGATCGCCATTGCCTTTTTTTCGCTGATTCCTTTTATTTCTGCCAGACGCTCCGGTTCTTCCTCCATAATGCGGAAGGTATCATCTCCAAAGGCTTCTACGATGCTGGCTGCAAGCTTCTCGCCGATCCCCTTGATAACGCCGGAACCCAGATAGCGCTTTACCGAACTTACATCGTCAGGCGCTTTGAATTCGTATGATCGAATTGAAAACTGCATGTCATATATGGCATGCTTGACAAATTCCCCCTGTGCAGTGATAAATTCACCTGCGCTGATCGTTCCCAAAACGCCAACGCAGGTAACAGGTTCACCTTTATATACTATCTCAAATACCGTATAACCGTTATCTTCATTCCGGAATACGATGTTTTCTACAAAACCTTCAACATACTTGACAGACCCATATTCCAAAACAGGTCCTCCTTATTCTTCTGTTGATTCCGCTGAAACGCCATAATTGCGCTTCATCTGCTCATAAAGCATCTGCGCCAGCCCCAAGCCGCCGCCATTCTCATCTTTGCAGATCGCCTCTGAAACTTTAGTCACAAGCTGGCTTCCATAATAGCTGGACATTGTACTCATATAGGCATCTGACTGTTCTGTCATGCCGAACAGAGATGCAAAACTGTTGTCATCATCTTTCCCGTCAATATCCGCCATCTTCATCATTGACTTGACCATCTGCTCCACAAAATATTCTTCAAAATCTTTGCAGACTGCCAGCAGTTCATCATCAGATGCACTGGAAAGATTTGACTGGTTCAGCTTTTCCTCAAGCGCATTGGCTGTTGAGCCGGCATTCATTCCATTTGTATAGTAAGAATTTAACCCTCCGATCATTGTATCCATAATCCGCTTTCAGCCGCCTTTCTATCTCTTCAGATTGTTTGCCTGTTCCATCATGGTATCCGAAGTTGTAATCGCCTTGGAACACAACTCATATGCACGCTGAGCTGTTATAAGATTGACCATCTCAGTTGCCACGTTCACATTGGACGCCTCAAGGTATCCCTGTTTCAGCTTGCTCTTTTTGCCAACATCGTCATAGGCTTCATTCAGCGGCAAGCCTGATGCATCGCTTTCTTCAAGATATGTGCCTCCTGCCTTGCTCAGGCCGGACGGATTCGGGAACTGGAATACTCCGATCTGTATTCCAATCGGCATTGCATTGCCGGATTCATCAGGATAGCACAGGACTCCGTCTGCATCTACTGATATATTGATCGGCTGGTAATCAGCCGGAAGCACGATAGGCGCACCGTCCGCACTCAAAACCGGATAACCGTCATCTGTGCAAAGCATGGAACCCTCTGCGCCCTCTGCAAAATAGAAATTGCCGTTCCTTGTATAATATGTACCGCCATTGAGGTTCATTACGGCAAAAAAGCCTTTTCCGTCAATCATAAAATCGGTATTGCTCTCCGTTGAATTGGCGGAACCCTGAGTGTAATGAGATGTTATCGAAGCGACCCTTGAGCCTAAGCCTACCTGCGCGCTTACCGGCTTAAACTCGCCGTTTGCAGTCGTTGTCCTCGCCTGCAGATCCTGATAAAGCAGTGACTTAAACTCCGTTGATTCCGCCTTGTATCCAACCGTATTTACATTGGCAAGGTTGTTGGCTATAACATCTACATGCGTCTGCTGCGACATCATGCCTGCCGCCGCCGTATATAAAGACCTTAACATACTTTACCTCCTAACAATTACAATTCAGAAATAGTAACCATTCTTCCAAGCATATCATCAATGGTATTCATAACGCGCTGTCCGCTCTCAAACTGCCTTGCGATCGTTATCATATTCACCATCTCGGAAACTACATTGATATTGGACGCCTCAAGATAACCCTGGTTTATGGCAGCCGCAGAATCCGTCTGCGTAGCGCCGTCTACCGCGCGGAACAGATTCTCGCCGTATTTTTCAAGGTAATTATAATCCTCAAAATCAACAAGCGCAAAATGGTCAATATACTGCCCGTCCGCATAAATATCACCTGTCGGCAGCACAGACAGCTCGCTGAAATTCGTAGGCAGCTGTATCGGTCCGCCATCTCCCAGCACATAATCGCCATCCTTCGTTACCAGATAGCCTTCTGCATTCATCTGGAATGATCCATCTCGCGTGTATAAGGTTGACGTTTCTCCCAGCTTATTTGTAAAAGAAATGGAAAAGAAACCATCTCCAGCAAGGGCAAAATCAAACACCGCTTCTGTGTTTATCATGGATCCCTGCCCCCAGTCACGATATGTTTCCCCTATCTTTGCGCCCAGCGACATCAAGCCGATACGCTCGTTCATATGCCCAACCGTCATATCTTTGATTTTGATTCCATACATCTCGTCAAATGACTTTGTTGTACAGCCTTCTTTCTTATACCCCATTGTCGTTGCATTGGCAAGATTATTGGAAATGACATCAAGCCTGTACTGGTCGTTCAGCATGCCGGTATAAGCTGTGTATAACCCCTTTACCATCTCTGACCTCCTTAATAATAACGCCTCAAAGCAAAATGCAAGCGCGTGAAACATTTCCTGCACTATATATCGTCAAAAAATCATTCTTCTCTATATCCTGCTAAGAATTCTATAAATTTTCCTGTTCCGATGGCAACTGCCGTCATCGGCTCCTCCGCTGTCACCGTATTGATGCCTGTCTTTGCTTCAATCAGGTCTTCAAGTCCCTGCAGCAGGCTGCCCCCGCCTGTCAGGACGATGCCCCTGTCTGCAATATCTGATGCAAGTTCCGGCGGCGTCTTTTCCAGAACGCTGTGTACAGCCTCAACGATCTGCGAAGTTGCTTCCTTTAAAGCCTCCTCTGTCTCCTCCGATGTCACCTCAACTGTCTTTGGCAGGCCTGTCACCAGATTGCGTCCCCGGACGTTCATGGTTGCCACTTCCGTCCTCGGATATGCAGATCCGATCTTAATCTTGATATCCTCTGCCGTCCGCTCGCCTATCAGCAGGTTATGCTTCTTTCTCATGTACCGGACAAGCGCTTCGTCAAAATCATCGCCAGCAATCTTAATTGACGTGCTGACTACAGTTCCGCCCAGCGAGATCACAGCAATGTCCGTTGTTCCGCCGCCGATGTCAACTATCATGTTGCCGCACGGCCTGGAAATATCAATGCCTGCGCCGATGGCTGCCGCAATAGGCTCCTCAATGATGGCTACTTCCCTCGCACCTGCCTGGAGCGTTGCGTCCTCGACCGCTTTTTTCTCAACCTCGGTAACTCCTGACGGAACGCATACGCTGATTCTCGGCTTTTTAAGCATGCGGCGGCCGATTGCCTTCTGTATAAAGTACTTCAGCATCTTCTCTGTTACTGTATAATCTGAAATAACGCCCTGGCGCAGCGGCCTTACAGCTACAATGTTGCCCGGCGTCCGCCCCAGCATAAGCCTGGCCTCCTCGCCTATCGCCTTAATCTTGTTCGTATCCCTGTCAAATGCCACAACGGAAGGTTCCTTTAACACAACGCCTTTTCCCTTTATATAAACCAAAATGCTGGCTGTTCCCAAATCGATTCCAATATCTGTCGATAACATAAACCGAGCTCCCTTCTCTGTGTGTTCTATATCAATCAATCTGCCATGCAGCGCTATGGCAGCCTGCTATTCAAATTATTTTATTAACTGGCCGGAATAATGCTGTATATTCTCAAATTCCCCTCTGGACATAAAATTCCCAATCCCAGTATTATTATCATTATATACAACATTCCGGAAATTTAAAAGACTTAATTTTAAGAAATTTTAAAAAATTATAAAGCGGAACTGCATCACTAAAAATATAATCGCAGGATATGATATCATTTGATTTGAACCCGATACCATATCCTGCATGCCTGATCCTGATTGCGGCAGTTTCGCCCTCAAGAATATTATTTTTGCAGATTAAACCGTCCTTTAACGCCATTGAGCGCTTCTCCGAATTTTTTTGAAGTTGCAGACGGGAACCGCTTCAATATAGAATCCTTAAACTTCTCTGCACGCCCGCGCGCATCTGCCAGCTCGCGGCTCAGATAGCGTTCGCGCTCCTCCTGCTTCTGCATATAGGCGCGCTGCTTTTCTGTTGTCCTTTCCGTAAATGTGTCACGTATCTCACTGATGTGCGCCTGCAAATCTGCAAGCTCCTGTTTTAATTTTGTCTCATATGCAAGCATTTTCTGAAGATCAAACGCTTTGCGGAATGCGAAAACAGTGTCTGTGACAGCTGCCGCCAAAACAGCCGCAACCAGTACGTTCAGCAGTACCGGCTGCATGCTGCATATAAATTCAGCAATCGGCACATGGATATAGCATACCAGCGCCACGGACAGCACTCCCCAGAATAATGAAGATTTGAGGCAGATGTAACCATTCAGGTTAAACTTTTTTCCTGTATAGTCCCAGTACCGCATATTAAACATTGCTTCCATGATGATTCCGGTCGCATACTCCAATCCAGTCGCAGCAATCATGCCGCAAATATATACCAGCGCAAAACTGTCACGGACCCAAAGGGTTGACAGCAAAATAACCAGTGCGCCGGAGCCGTACAGAGGCAGGATCGGCCCCGTTAAGAAGCCGCGGTTTGTCAGCCGCCTCCTGGACACTGATACGATCGTTGACTCAATGCACCACCCCAGAAAACTGTATATATAAAAAAATGCAATCCATTGTACAACGGTATAATTTTCAACCAAAGCAAAAACCTCTTTACATTATATTCACAAATCAGAGATACTTTTTCAATGTATCTACGCGATCGGCCTTCTCCCATGGCAGATCCAGATCTGTGCGTCCAAAATGGCCGTAAGCAGCTGTCTGCTTGTAAATCGGCCTTCTGAGGTCAAGCATTTTAATGATGCCGGCAGGCCTCAGGTCAAAGTTTTCACGGATAATATCAACAAGCTTATCCTCCGGCAGCTTGCCTGTGCCGAATGTCTCTACCATGATAGACGTTGGACTCGCAACCCCAATGGCATAGGAAAGCTGGATTTCGCAGCGGTCAGCAAGTCCAGCAGCCACAATATTTTTAGCCACGTACC
Source organism: uncultured Lachnospira sp. (assembly GCA_947628875.1). Taxonomy (GTDB): domain Bacteria; phylum Bacillota; class Clostridia; order Lachnospirales; family Lachnospiraceae; genus Lachnospira. The sequence goes on along the minus strand of CANRBP010000040.1, from coordinate 6,345 downwards.
GAGCCGCATATGCTGCCGAGCGATCCACTTTCGTGCAGTCTTTTCCGGAAAATGCACCGCCGCCATGCCTTGCAGCGCCGCCGTAGGTGTCTACAATTATTTTCCTGCCAGTCAAACCGGAGTCGCCGTTTGGCCCTCCAATCACAAAACGACCGGTTGGATTTATATAAATTTTTGTATTATCATCAATCATAGCCGGGTCTACAACCGCATTTATAACGTATTTTTTGATATCCGCATGGATCTGCTCCTGTGACACTTCCGGCGCATGCTGTGATGAAACAACAATAGCATCAAGCCTGGACGGCCTGCCGTTCTCTCCATACTCCACAGTTACCTGCGTCTTTCCGTCCGGCCTGAGGTAAGGCAGCGTACCGTCTTTTCTTACCTTTGTGAGCTGTCTTGCCAGCTTCTGAGCCAATGCCGCAGAGTATGGCATGTACTCTTCTGTCTCATTGGTTGCATATCCGAACATCATTCCCTGGTCGCCTGCACCGATCGCCTCAATCGCTGCATCTTCATCTTCTCCGTTTTTAGCCTCAAATGCCTTGTCAACGCCCATGGCGATATCAGGCGACTGCTTGTCAAGAGCCACCATGACCGCACACGTATTGCCGTCAAAGCCTTTCTCTGAGCTGTCGTAACCTATCTCCACGATCGTATCGCGCACGATCTGAGGAATATCAATGTTCGCTTTTGTCGTGACTTCGCCCATCACCACTACAAACCCTGTGTTTGTAAGAGTTTCACATGCAACCCTTGAATACGGATCCTGCTCATAAAGCGCATCAAGCACCGCATCCGAAATCTGATCGCAGATTTTGTCCGGATGCCCCTCTGTTACTGATTCTGATGTAAACAGTTTTTTTTCCATAACATACATCCTCTCTTTCTTTTGCTAATAAAATATAACCCTTCCGGGCCAGCAGCATAGCATATAATGAAAAAAACGAACCCTCATTTCAGGATTCGTCATCATCATGGACACGTAATCCTCTTATTGTTCGAGTTGCCGGCATTCCGGCTGCTCCCGCTCAGGTTGGCACCTTCCTCGTCACGCACTGAATGCTGCCAAGGGGTTGCCGGGTTTCATCGATCCTATGTATCTCCACCGCTCTAAATAAGGGACAAATATCATTATATTCTGTTGTCGTATCCATAGTACAGTATGTTTTATTATAAGTCAAGCCTTTATTTCTGAAAAATTTGATTGCAAAAAACTTGTTTCTCAAAAAATTTGCTTCGCAAATTGACATTTTCTGCATAATTCCTTATAATAAAATTTGGTTCAAAAGAACCTTTATTACGACCTGGATACACGCCTTATTCGCCGGGATTTTTATTATTTTTGCGGATAATGCCTGCATTACCAGCTTCCCGTAATATGACAGCTGCTTTACCTGGGGGACTAATATACGATTTGGGGGTTGTTATGAAAAGCGAAAAAACTCTATTTATCTTTGATGCCAAGGAGGGCATGGTACTCTCCCGTGACATTATCAACTCCGAAGGGCATCTCGTTGCCGCGAAGGAGACCAAGCTGGATCTGACTATTATTGCAAAAATATCCAGTTACCATATACTTGAAATAACTGTTTACGAGGACAGTATCCCGATAGCTGCTGCGGATCCTGACAATCTTTCGTATTTTGATAAGGTGCGCCAGAGCGAACAGTTTAAGCGTTTCCATACGGAATACAATGAAACCGTAAGCGACCTGAAAAATCAGTTAAATGATGTTGTCGTGCGCAATTCCCCGATTGATACGGATACGCTCCTGTCCAACACTGTCAAGCTTATGGAAAATAATTCCAACAAGCTGCAGATGTTTGACATGCTGCACAGTCTCCGGGAATTTGACAACCTGACATTTACTCACAGCGTAAATGTAGCTCTTGTGGCGTCAATTATAGCACAGTGGATGCACTTCTCCGAAGAAGATGTCCGTCTTATCACGCTTTGCGGCCTTCTTCATGATATCGGCAAGCTGATGATCCCGAACGACATTCTGACAAAACCGGGTAAACTGACTGATGACGAGTTTGAAGTTATGAAACAGCATGTTAAACTTGGTTATGAGAGGATCAAGCAGGAGAAGATAGATGACCGCATAAAGGAAGTCTGCCTGCTGCATCATGAAAAATGCGATGGTTCCGGATATCCGTTCGGCCTGCCAAGCGCACAGATACCGGATTTTGCAAAGATCATCACCGTTGCTGACATCTATGACGCAATGACCGCTGACCGCGCTTACCGCAATGCCATCTGCCCGTTTGAGGTTATCCATATGATGGAACAGGAATCTTTCAGCAAGCTGGATCCAAAGTTTTCGCTCCCATTCCTCAAGAATGTGGCTACATCTTATATCCACAATACTGTAAAGCTTTCTAATGGACAGGTCGGCGAAGTCATACTGATCAACGACCGCTCGCTCAGCCGTCCTACAGTAAAATGCGGCGATTCTTTTATTGATTTGACTCAGGTGTCAGGCGTCACGATTACAATGATACTGTAAATTACATATTAAACAGGCTATCCTGCGCATATCCCCTGCTGCTGGTTCAATCCTTTTTCCGTCATATTTTCCTATATGCCGGAATAGGATATACAAACCAGTATGCAGGGGTTTATGCTTGAAAGGATATATTGAAGAGAGGGCGATCAAGACCGCAGAATATATTATTGAAACTAAAGCGACTGTGCGTCAGACTGCCCGCAAATTCGGCGTCAGCAAATCCACCGTCCACAAGGATGTTACTACCCGTCTTTCGCAAATTAATCCAAAACTTGCCGAAGAAACCCGCGAAGTGCTTGATATCAATAAAAAAGAGCGCCATATCCGTGGCGGCCTTGCAACGCGGGAAAAATATTTACATAAGTAGCCGGCATCATTTGCCGCCGCTACAATCCGCACCTGTAAAACCGTTTCCAGACAGGCGTCATCCGGACGGATCCTCCCGGATTTTTAAAAATGATATATGATTATCCAGCCGCCCGCCTGTTTGTTTTTTTGCTGTAATCATATATCGTGATGTTAGGGTCAAAAGGATCCGCCGCCTGCTGCGGCATGGATATCCTGACCCTTTTGGCTCCGGCATCACATCACTTTTTGCTTATTCCTTTATTTTTTGCTTAATCCTTTAATCAAAATAATATTTTTCTTTTTTGGCATCTGTATAATCCAAAATGCACTGCAGGAAACGGACGCCGTACCTTGCATACTTATTTTCGCCAACACCGTTTACAGAAAGCATTTCAGATTTTGTGAAAGGCAGGCGTATGCACATATCTACCAGCGTACTGTCAGAAAAAACAATATACGGCGGGATTTTTTCCTCCCTTGCTATCTCCATGCGCAATTTACGCAGCCTGTCAAACAAAGCCATGCCTTTTCCTGTAAGCATTGTTTGCTGTTTCCCTTTGGCGGCGCTCACAGATGCCCTTGCCTTTTTGGTTCCGTCCTGCTGCCCATTCCATTTTAAAAGCACTTTCACTTTACCATCAGACACATCCTGCGCAGCCGGCATCACGCGCAGCACCCTGTATATATCGCTGCTCTCTGACAGATAGCCTTTTATAAGCATTTCCTCAAGCGTATTTTTAAGCAAAATCTCGCTGGCTCCGCGCTGCGCCCCATAATGTTCCAGCCTGTTTACTCCATATGTACGAAGCTTTGCATTGTTTTCACCGCGCAGCGTCCCGATGATGACATTGGCTCCATACCGGCCCCGGCATTCCTGCACTGCGCAAATGATATCTTTGCATATTAATGTCACGTCTTTTTCCTCGTAATCCGCACCGCAATTTCCACAATTTTCACAGCGCGCCTTTACGCCGCGTTCCCCGAAATACGACAGCATATAGGATCGCAGGCAGTCCTTTGTCGCGCAGTAAAAACGCATTGCTTTAAGCCTGCGCATATCATTTTCGCGGATCAGCGCGCGCTCTTCTTCTGTAAATTCCGTATTCTGCCCTTTGTTTTCCACTAAAAATTCATTAAGCAGGACATCCTGAGGGGAATACAGCAGTATGCACTCCGCAGGCGCACCATCACGCCCGGCTCGTCCGGCCTCCTGGTAATAATTTTCTATGCACTGCGGCATGTTATAATGCAGCACATAACGCACATTAGATTTATCAATCCCCATTCCAAATGCGTTTGTAGCTACAATAACCGGCATACGGTCATATATGAAATCTTCCTGGTTATTTTTCCGTTCTTCATTTTCCAGTCCGGCATGGTATCTGGTCGCAGCTATTCCATTATCCTGCAGCATCCGGCAGACTTTGTCCACATTTTTTCTGGTTGCGCAGTAAATGATCCCGCTCTCATCTTTATGGCTGCTGACATATGCCATAACCTCTGCATCTTTGTCTTTGCTGTGGCGCACTTCAAAATAGAGATTTGCCCTGTCAAAGCCTGTTACCAGTACTTTGGGATCTTCCAGCCCCAAAATGCACATGATGTCTTCTTTGACCATTTCCGTTGCCGTTGCCGTAAATGCACTGACTACCGGCCGTTTAGGAAGGCGCTCTATCAGCCTTGCGATTTTCAGGTAGCTTGGCCTAAAATCCTGTCCCCACTGAGAAATGCAGTGCGCCTCATCTACCGTTATCATAGCAACGTCCACGTTCATAATAAATTCCAGGAAGCGGTCCGTTTCAAGCCGTTCAGGAGCAACATAAACAATTTTATAGCGGCCGCACATCGCATTATACAGTGCCTTGGACACCTGCTGTTCTGTCAGCGCGCTGTTGATATAAGCCGCATGGACGCCTGCCTCGTTTAGCGCTTTTACCTGATCCACCATAAGCGAAATCAATGGCGAAACAACAACCGTGATCCCCTGCATCAAAAGCGCCGGAAGCTGGTAACAGACAGATTTTCCGGCGCCTGTTGGCATAATGGCAAGCAGATCCCTGCCGGACAGTATCCCGTCTATTATTTCTTCCTGCCCTTCGCGAAAAGTATCATATCCGAATACTTTTTTCAAAGTTTCCTGTTTATTTGCGTATTCCTGTGCTTGACTCGCCTGTTTCAATGCATTTACATCCTTCCTGTTTTTTCCCGGTAATATGTGTGAAATTATACCACTTTTTATTTATATAAAGCAATAGCCAGACAATCGCCAAACCGGTTTTCCAGATGTAATTTTGCGCTAAATCAACATAGCGTTACGTGATGCGCGCTTTTGAAAAAAAGATAAAATATAAAATGCAGAAACCCAGGTTTTGGCATTGTTGCCTATTTCTGTTTTATGTGCTAACATTATGCATGATGGCCGGCAATACAAAATTTCAGGCTGGCTGTGGATTTGGAGGAAATCAAATGAGTGAAGAGAAAACAATCCCTTACAAAATTTACCTTAATGAAAATGAAATTCCAACCGCATGGTATAACCTGCGTGCCGATATGAAGAATAAACCGGCTCCGCTTTTAAACCCCGGCACGCTTCAGCCTATGACTGCTGAAGAGCTTAAAAGCGTTTTTTGCGATGAGCTTGTGGCACAGGAACTTGACAACACAAATGCTTATATCCCAATTCCGGAGGAAATCCAGAATTTTTACAAAATGTACCGCCCATCGCCATTGGTGCGCGCATACTGTCTTGAAAAGAAGCTTCAGACGCCGGCAAAGATTTATTATAAATTTGAAGGCAACAATACCAGCGGAAGCCATAAATTAAATTCCGCGATTGCCCAGGCCTATTATGCAAAAAAGCAGGGTTTGAAAGGCGTTACAACGGAAACTGGCGCAGGCCAGTGGGGCACGGCTCTGTCAATGGCATGTTCTTATTTTGACCTGGACTGCCTTGTTTATATGGTTAAGGTTTCCTACGAACAAAAGCCGTTCAGGCGCGAGGTTATGCGCACATACGGCGCAACTGTCATGCCTTCGCCAAGCGATACGACGCAGGTCGGAAGAAAAATACTTGCAGAACATCCCGGCACAACCGGAAGCCTTGGGTGCGCTATCTCCGAAGCTGTTGAGGCTGAGGCTGCACGCGAAGGTTATCGCTATGTCCTTGGCAGCGTGCTGAATCAGGTCATGCTGCACCAGACTGTAATCGGCCTGGAAACTAAAACCGCACTTGACAAATATGGCATCGTGCCTGATATCATTATCGGCTGCGCCGGCGGCGGTTCAAATCTGGGCGGCCTTATTTCCCCATTTGCCGGTGAAATTTTACGCGGCGAGCACGATTACAGAATAATTGCTGTCGAACCTGCATCCTGCCCAAGCTTTACACGCGGCGTATTTGCCTACGATTTCTGCGATACCGGAAAGGTTTGCCCACTCGCAAAAATGTATACTCTCGGCAGCGGCTTTATTCCTTCTCCGAA